>CALMTA010000269.1 GCA_937872505.1 uncultured Neisseriaceae bacterium
TTGTCTACCCATTAATCTAGCAACTTCTTTTACATAATATTCTGAACGTAGTAATTCTTCTTCACTTAATATTTTTGTACCTATGATAACGTCACTATAATAACTGCATGCACCTGCCACACCATCATGATGTGCACGTACTACGTACTCTGTAATGTCAACTTCATTTTTAATAGTTGGTGACAATGTATTGTAACCAGGTATATAATATTCATCAATCATTCTTTTCATAACGTAATCTTGAAAAGGTGCGTCTGCTAAAAATGCATCGTAATCTTTTCCTTTCTTATTATTAGGTCCACCATATATAGTGAAACCATCTTTACCGTAATAATCTTTATAGTATCTTTTTACAGTATCATTGTGCCATGACGGTACAATTTGATATGCGCCCGCTGCATATGTTGGCGTAGTTTGATAAGGTGGTGTGACGTCATTAACAGCTTTGTAATCTCCTTTACTTTCAAGTTGTTTTATATGCGGAAATATTCCATCGAATAATACATTCTTATCATAATCACCATCAGCAACTGCTGAACTAATTTGTGGTGTGTAACCAGCTGTTGGCTGTACGTTACTTTGAGTACCTGTTTGACCTAATGGTTGTTGTATGGACGGAGGTGCTGGTATGTTTGTGACTTGTCCTGTCTTAACATTGACACGTGTAGTCGGACCTAACGGCCGTCTTGTTGTTGATTGTGTTGAAACTTTGATGTTACTAATCAGTTCTTCATACGAAGGTATAGTTACAGGTTTATATTCAGCATCTATCTTTACATCTGGCGCTTCCATTCCTGGCGCACCTTTCTGTGTTTTAGCGTAATCTATAAATGAAAGTAATTCAGCTAACTCCATTTCTGATGAAGCTCCTCTAGACTTACCTGTCTGAGTGTCCTGTACTAAATATGTACCGTCAAGATTTTTCTTTACTGCAGTTGTTGAATCATACATACGTACTAATGCAGTGTCAGTTGGTGCATAATCCATGTTAGCTGCTATCCATTGTGCGTTCTCACTGAATACAGCAGACATATAAGTACCAACGTTTGCACCGTGAGTTGCTTTTAACTTAGGTGTTATAACTGCAGCCATAATATTTTTCTGGTCTGGCTTAAATGTAACAATGCGCGATGGGTTTAACGTTCCTTTATCAACATTGGCAGGATCAAGTGCGTACATTTGTGCAACAACAAAATATGTACCGTCTTTATCCAACACAATATGTGTTGGGTTTACGTAAGAGTAAGTACCTCCTACAGCTTTACCTGTACTGTTTGTAACAGTTAGTGTTTGGCCATCGCTATTTACACGTACTACTTCTCCTTTATCTGTGTATATATTTAAACCACCTAAGCCTTTATTTACAGCATCTATATAACCTTTCTCTGCTCCAGCTAACACGTCATTTGCATTAGGGTTTAATGTATACCCTTTATATGTAACACCTCTTCCGCCTGTGTGTTCTACTAAGGCATCATTACTAGCTTGAAACCATTTACCTACAATCGGAGCTTTTCTAGATATGTCTGCCATTGCAGCGTTAACTGCATTATCGTAGTTAGCTTTAACCTCCGAAGAACCTAACACCTCAGCGGCACGTTCTGGTGTTAAGTACCTATCCTTAGCGCCGTTCTTTATAGCATTAAGCCTATTCATACTATAACGCTCTGTGTTGTACACACTAGAATAAGCAGACCCTAATCCTATACCCGCAGAAGTTGCAGAAAATACCGTAGCCTCTTCATTTATTTTATCCAATTCATTTTGAAATCCGAAATACTTTAACAGCTTTGTTTCATCTACAAACACAGCTTTAGAGTAGTCAGCTATTCTATTACTGTCACCTGTGTATATCACATCTGCGTTTATTAGTTCTTTTGCCATTGGACTATCAGCACCGTTTATACGACTAATAAACTTCTTAGATGCTTCATAATCTATTTTGTCTGTGACTTTCTTTGCAGCTACTTGAGCTGTGTATGCTTGCTGATACGTGTATAAATCTCTGTCGTTCTGAAGTGCATCACTTAAATACATTTGACCCCTTGCTGTATTTATAATTGTATTACCAGCCTCCTGTCTTAGTTCAGGTGTAAGTCCATCTGAATATTGTTTTATTAAACTAGCTACATCTCTAGTTCCAGATGCTGCTCTGTATCTAGCGTTTACATCTTGCGCCATTGCTGTAGCTGCCTTTTCTGCAGCAGCTTGTTCAGCTCTGTAAGCTGTAGTACTTATGTCTTCTATTGTTGTACCTGGCGGCACTACTTGTGAAGTACCACCTATATATCTAGGAACTATATTACCTGTACCTGTACTGCCATTCTTACCTCCATTTGCAGGATTGTAAGTACTGTCACCTAACGCTTCTAGCTGCGCTTGTACAGCTTTAATGGTTGCATCTATTTCCAACTTTTCTTTTTCCAAATCATAAGTGGCTTGGAATTGTTTTTGACCTATCTCTAACTGCGTTCGTTTTAATTGTAAGTCTTTTAGCTGTAACTCAATAGATTGTTTTTGCAAAGCATACTCAGCAGCGGCATCTTTTACGAGAGTTGTTTTTACATTTTCTTGTTCTAACAATCTTGCTGATGCGTTCACTTGTTCTATGAATAGCGCGTCATAAGTAGTTCCATTAGCTTCAGCTTTTCTTTGAAGCTGTTGCCCACCTTGTGTTTCCCTATAAGAATTCATCATTGTTGACATCTTGTCAGTAATATCAGTTCTTGTTCTGGTCTTTGTGTCTATCATGTACATA
>CALMTA010000270.1 GCA_937872505.1 uncultured Neisseriaceae bacterium
TTGTCAAAGAGATTTTGAATTTGCCCAAAAATATAATTTACCTATAAAGATAGTATTACAGCCTAAAGAAAAGATGGATTTACCGCTAAAAAATGCTATTTGTGAAGAAGCAAACGAAGGTATTTTAATAAATTCTGGACAATTTGATGGTTTAAATTTTAATGAGGCATTTAGTCAAATTGAAAAATTTTTACAAGAAAAAAAATTAGGACAAGCACGCATTAATTATCGCCTTAGAGACTGGGGAATTTCTCGACAAAGATATTGGGGGTGTCCAATTCCTATAATTAATTGTGGAATTTGTGGCGATATACCTGTTCCTGAAAATCATTTGCCTGTTATATTACCTGAAAATGTTATTCCTAATGGAATAGGTTCTCCATTAAGTAAAATGCCAGAGTTCTATGAAACAACATGCCCAAAATGCGGTGGAAATGCTCGTCGTGAAACAGATACTATGGATACTTTTGTAGATTCTAGTTGGTATTATACTCGTTATCCTTCATTTAATTGTGAAGATGCCATTTTAGACGATAGAGTAAACTATTGGACACCAGTGGATCAATATATTGGCGGTATTGAACATGCGATACTTCATCTGCTTTATGCTAGATTTATTCATAAATGTTTAAGAGACTTAGGTTTAGTAAAATCTAGTGAACCTTTTTCTAATTTGTTAACTCAAGGAATGGTGTTAGCTGAAACTTTTTATCGACAAAATGAAAACGGTAAAAAAGAGTGGTTTAACCCTGCCGATATAAGACTTACTAGAAATGAAAAAGGACAAATAATTAGTGCAATATATAAAGCAGATAATAAAGAAGTTGAAATTGGCGGAATGGAAAAAATGTCCAAATCTAAAAATAATGGGGTTGATCCACAAGCATTAATTAAAAACTATGGTGCAGATACTGCACGATTATTTACTATGTTTGCTGCTCCTGCTGAAATATCTCTTGAATGGTCGGATCACGGGGTTGAAGGAGCTAATCGTTTTATTCGACGATTATGGCGGTTTGTATTTGAACATGTACAAAAAGGCATTGTTAGTAGATATAAAAATGGGGAATTAACAACTGAACAAAAAAAACTGCGTAGACAACTGCATCAAACTATTGAAAAAGTAACATATGATATTGAAATTAGAAAACAGTTCAATACTGCAATTGCCAGTGTAATGGAATTAATTAATAGTTATAGTAAAGTTTCATTTATTGAAGAGCCCTCTAGGCAGTTTGCTCAAGAATTACTAGAGGCTGTTATTATAATGCTTTCTCCTATCATACCTCATGTATGCGAAGAATTATGGCAACAGTTATGTCCTACCACCGAGCTATTAGAACAAAAATGGGTAGAGGTAGATAAAAAAGCTATTGAAGCTAATGAAATTGAAATTATTATCCAGGTGAATGGAAAACTACGCGGTAAAATTATGGTTGATAAATCTTTGTCTAAAGAACAACTAGAAATTATTGCTTTAGAAAATTCAAATGTGCAAAAATTTATCGCCAATCTTATTATCAAAAAAATAATTATTGTACCAAATAAATTAATAAATATTGTAGTTTAAATTATTCACTAGTAGTTTTAAGCCAATTTGCATATGTTTCCATAAACTTATGCAAAAACTCTTCCGTTTCTTTTTTAGATATATTAGAATTAGCATCAAATAAATGACTTACATCTCCAATATATGCCTCTGGTTGTTGCATACAAGGCATATCTAAAAATACTAAAGATTGACGCAAATGATGATTTGCACCAAACCCTCCTATAGCTCCTAAAGAATTTGAAATTATAGCTGTAGGTTTCTTACTCCAAATGCTTTTTCCATAAGGTCTTGAACCTACATCAATAGCATTTTTTAATGGTGCTGGAATCGATCTATTATATTCAGGAGAAACAAATATAATTCCATCAAATTTTTTTACATTTTCCCGAAACTCTTCCCACTCCTTGGGAGGACGATTCTCATCATCAAGATCTTGATTATATAAAGGAAGCCGCCCAATTTCCACAATTTCCATATTTAGAAAAGATGGTTTTAATTTAATAAGAGATAATGCCAATTTACGGCTCCATGATTGCTTTCTAAGACTACCTACTACTATACCTACATTTTTCATTGTAGTTTCTCCTAAAATTATTATGGCTTTATGCAAAATTATAACATAAGAATTATAAAAATTTCTTATTTGAATGATTATAACTAATTAGGCAAAATAAATAAAAATAATTAAATTAATATATGTTATACTATATTCTTACTAATCTGCTTTATAACTTATTGGACATGACAATTAGCAATCAAAATTCTCTAAATCGAATCACAATTGACTATTATCCAATTTTTTTAAATATTGATAGAGGAAACTATGAAAAATTTATTTATCGCTATTTTATTAAGTTTATTATTAGGATGTGGCGCAGGCAAATATCCTATAACTGATACAACTAAAAACCCGCCTGGGACTTTAGAGAAACATTTCTTATCTGCTACTAATGATGTTCGTCGATTAAAAGAGAGTTTTGCATATAAAACTTGTCCTGATAAAACTTCTGATGATAACTGTAAAAAAAATTGGGCTAATTTACTAGAAACTTATGGATTTAGCTCAACAAAAATAAGCGAACTTACTGATAAAGTTCAAGCTTATAGAATAATTTATAGCACTCCTGGCGCTCATAATGAATATAGGTCAGTTTCCGGAGGTATTTTAATACCAAATTTAAGTATGGATAAAATTAAAGGGGTAATTTTATATTATCACCCAACTGATGTAAGTAAACATCATATACCTTCATGCTTTAAATATGATTCAAATCTACCTTCATACTGTCAAGGTAATACTTCTTATTATGGAGAAGAACTTGGAATAATAGCCTCTCAAGGATATATTGTAGTTATGCCTGATTATGTTGGTCAAGGTTATGATTATTCAGTTATACATCCATATATTTTATATCCAGAAGTCAATGCTCAAAGTGGTCTTAATATGTTAACTGCAACTAAAGCATTATTAAGTGAAATAAATTTTAGCAATAATTTACCAAAAAATCTATATATTTCTGGATTTTCTGAAGGTGCTTCTTATGCTCTATGGACAAGTAAATTGCTCCAAGGAACATCTGCAAATATTCTTATAAATAATGGTTTAACTTTAAAAAACACTATTGGTATATCTGGAGCCTACGATTTAAAAAATGCACAATTACCAATGGCAGCAGAGAATATTTCTACAGATGGTGAAAACCCATATCATATTTTAAATACTTATAATGCTGGTATAGCCAAACCTATTTTAGTTAGTTATGCATTAAGTGCTTATGGTTTTTATGATTTAAATCAAGAATATGGTACTTTAATGAGACCTGAATTCTTTAATTGTCCAACTTGCAATCTTATTGAAGGAAAACCTACCATAGCAGATTTATTCAATGCCGCAAATTTAAAAGATGATGTTATTAAAAAACATATACTAGCAGCTGCCGCTACAACAGGATATGTTATTAATAAAAATAATTCTGCAAGAGCACTTATATTTGACAATATTCTTGATGAAAATTCAAGTTTCTCTAATAAGTTAATCAATGCAGGAATTAATAATTGGAAAAGCACCTCTCCTATTTCTTTATTTTATTTAAATAAAGATTCTGTTGTTACTAATTTAAATTCTATTAATGCATATAATGGGATTAAAGCATTATCGGGTGATAATATAATTAAATTTCAAACAATTGATAATTCTAAATTTTATTATTTTAATGACTTTACTAATCGAGATGAAATTATTGATCACTCTCAATCAGAGATTTTCTCATTAATTGCAGCACTTTCAGATTTTAAATAATTAGACCTTATTTTAATGCCATAGCAAATGCTATGGCATTATTTTTATTCATATTCATTATCAGTGTTATTCAATATTTTTTTTATAGTTGAAAGACTAAAACCTCTACTTTGCAAAAATCTAGCTTGCTTTGCTCTATCTTTTGCATCAACTGCAATAACTTTGAACTTTTTTTGCCAAATAGACAATGCTATTTGATATTCATCTATCTGACTTTTAGCTAATATTTCTTCAATTAATTGAGTATTATTAGTTTTTTGTTGTAATTCATTTTTAATTTTTAATAAACTATATTTTTTACTTTTACTTTGAATATAATTAATAATATAACGTTCTTCACATAACCAGCCTTTTTGCACACATTCATCCAATAAATTAGTTATTTCTTTTATATTTTGTGAATGCTTTTGTAATTTTTGCAATAATTCCTTATAAGAATAATCTCTTTTTGCCAAGTAATATAAAACTTTAGATTTTAAATCATTCATAATTAATAATCTATAAAAAAATAGGCATAAGATAAGTAAATATCAATTATGCCTAAATAGTCAATTTTATTTTAAACTTTTAACTATCTGAAAGCTCTTCTGGCTCCCGTTCATCAAGAGGAACTTCTGGTAAATTAACTCCTGACATACTTCTTACTTTGCTTTCAATCTCCTCAGCAATTTTTGGATTTTCTTTCAAAAACTCACGCACATTGTCTTTACCTTGACCAATTTTCTGTCCCTTATAACTATACCAAGCACCAGATTTATCAATTATATCATTTAACACGCCTAGTTCTATCAGTTCTCCAGTTCTTGAAATACCTTCTCCATATAAAATCTCAAAATCCGCTTGCTTAAATGGCGGAGCTACTTTGTTTTTAACAACCTTAACTTTAGTTTCACTACCTACTATATCATCACCTTTTTTAATAGCTCCAGTCCGACGAATATCTAATCTTATTGTTGAATAAAATTTTAAAGCATTACCACCAGTTGTAGTTTCTGGAGAGCCAAACATAACTCCTATTTTCATACGAATTTGATTAATAAAAATTACTAAAGTATTAGTTCGCTTAATATTTGCTGTAAGTTTACGCAATGCCTGCGACATTAACCTTGCTTGTAAACCCATATGGCTATCGCCCATATCGCCCTCTAATTCTGCTCTGGGAGTTAACGCTCCTACTGATTCAACTAAAATACCATCTACTCCGCCACTTCTAACTAACATATCAGCTATTTCTAAACCTTGTTCTCCCGTATCTGGTTGAGAAATAAGCAGATCATCTACTCTAACCCCTAATTTTTTTGCATAAAATACATCAAGTGCATTTTCTGCATCAATATACGCACAAGTACCTCCAGTTTTTTGTGCTTCTGCTACAACCGAGAGGCTTAAAGTTGTTTTACCACTAGACTC
>CALMTA010000271.1 GCA_937872505.1 uncultured Neisseriaceae bacterium
ACGAGCAAGACGCATGGGCAACGCGGTTCAGGGTTTTCGGCAAATTCAACAGCGATTTTTTCCTCATAGAGCATTACAGGGATTATTGCATGTTCTCCAGGAATGAGGTCAAAGCCACTTTTAGTTAAACCATCGCGGAATATTTTTTTATTTATTTCTAATTGTTCTCTTAGGTTATTAGAGTTTTTAATTTTTTCAATGGTGGTTAGAGTAGTTGCAACAATTAAAGGTGCTAATGAATTGGAAAATAGGTAGGGGCGTGATTTATTTCTTAATAATTTAACTACATTAGCTTTTGCGGCAATATAACCGCCAGATGCTCCTCCTAATGCTCTTCCAAAGGTGCTAGTCATTATATCAATTTTTCCTTCTACATTACAGAATTCTGGAGTTCCTCGACCATTTTTACCGACAAAACCAGTGGCATGGGAATCATCAACCATAACTATGGCATTATATTTATCTGCTAATTTGCAAATCTCTTTTAAGTTTGCAATTATACCGTCCATTGAAAAAACACCATCTGTCGCAATCATTTTAATTTTAGCATTTGCCGTAGTGGCCTCAATTAGCTTAGCTTCAAGATCGGCCATATTATTATTTTTGTACCTAAATCTTTGTGCTTTGCAAAGTCTTATACCATCAATAATTGAGGCATGGTTTAATTCATCAGAAATGATAGCATCTTCTGCAGTTAAAAGTGTTTCAAACAGACCGCCATTGGCATCAAAGCACGAACTATAAAGGATAGTATCTTCAAAACCAAGAAAATTACTTATTGATTCTTCAAGTTTTTTATGTATAGTTTGAGTTCCACAAATAAAGCGAACAGAAGCCATTCCATAACCATATTGATCGAGAGAAGTTTTAGCAGCATTTATTAATTCTTTATCATCAGCAAAACCTAAATAATTATTAGCACAAAAGTTAATTACTTTATTGCCGTTTACAAGAGTTATTTCTGTGGATTGTGCTGAATCGATTACTATTTCTTTTTTTAATAGTTTATCATTAGTGATAGAGTTTAATTGGGTATCAATATTATTATAGAATTGATTTTTCATAAAATGTGTTCTTTCATAATGATTTTATCAAATAGCCTGCATGGGCTGTATAGGCTATTCATTCTGTCAAGATTTTATCATGATTAAATTCAAGTTTTTTAATAAACGTATGGTTAACTGTTAAATTAAAATATTTTTTAAAAATTTGTTTTCTGATTTATTAGAATTAGTTAATAAGATATTTTATTATGTGATAGTTTTAGATTATTAAGGTTTTGCGTAAGAGTTAGATAATTAGTAAACTATTTTGTTATAATAATGTAATGCTTATTTCAAAAACTAATAATTTTAAAAAGGATGGTATAGGTATGTCGTTTGCTTTTGTTTTTCCTGGACAAGGGTCGCAGAGTCTAAAAATGATGGATGGTTTATTAGGGTTTGAAATAATAAAGCAAACTTTTTTAAAAGCAGAAGAAATATTAGGTATTAATTATTTAAAGATGTTACAAGAAGATAATTCACAAAATATTAATCAGACAATTAATACACAGCCATTAATGTTAACAGCTGGATTTGCAGTTTATCAATTATGGTTGGAATTACACGGAAGAAAGCCAGTACAGTTAGCAGGTCATAGTTTAGGTGAATGGACAGCTTTAGTTGCCAGTAATGTTATAAATTTTGAAGATGCATTGCGACTAGTTAAATTAAGAGCAACTTTAATGCAACAGGCAGTTCCTGAGGGAAATGGAGCTATGGTAGCTGTATTAGGTCTAGAAGACAGTATTATTATTGAAGCTTGTAGGGAAGTTGTAAACAGGGGGTTAGGAGTTGTTGCTGGGGTAAACTTTAATTCTCCTGGTCAAGTAGTTATAGCTGGAAATAAAAATGCAGTTTCAGTTGCTAGTGATTTACTAAAGGAAAGAGGGGCTAAAAGAGTACAATTATTACCATTATCCGTGCCTTCTCATTGTAGTTTAATGCTTTCAGCTAGTGAAAAATTAGCAAAAGAATTAACAAAAATTCATTTTAATAAACCTGAGATTCCTGTTATTCATAATTACAACGTTGAAATTTATTCAAACACTAATCTTATTAAAGATGCTTTAATTAAGCAGTTATATAGCCCAGTATTATGGACTAGTGTAATAAGAAAAATTGTTGATGGTGGTATTAATCAAATTGTAGAATGTGGTCCTGGAAAAGTATTATCATCACTAAATAAAAGGATTAAAGATAATATTATAAGTTATAATCTTAATACAGAAGAAGATTTTAATAAAGCGTTATCTGAATTAAATTAAATATCAAGGAGTTTTATATGGTAGAAATTAAAAAGGTTGCTTTAGTAACAGGAGCAACCCGCGGCATAGGCAGAGCAATTGCAGAATCTTTAGCTAAAACAGGAATGACTGTAATAGGAACAGCCACAACAGATGCAGGTAGTCAATCTATTACTAATTATTTAAAAGAATATAATGGTATAGGTATAACATTAAATGTTACTAATAAAGAAGAAATTGAAAAAACTATAAAAGAAATATCAGCAAAATATGGTGATATTGCGGTTTTAGTTAATAATGCGGGAGTAACTAAAGATAATTTATTTATGCGTATGAAAGAAGAAGATTGGGATCAGGTTATAAATACTAATTTAAAGTCAGTATTTTTATTAGCAAAAGCAGTTATTAGAGGTATGATTTCATCTAGATTTGGTAGAATTATTAATATTGCTTCAGTAGTTGGTTTTACTGGAAATGCAGGGCAGGTTAATTACTCTAGTTCTAAATCTGGATTATTGGGGTTTTCTAAATCATTAGCTCAAGAAGTTGGTAGCCGTAACATTACTGTAAACTGTGTGGCTCCTGGTTTTATTCAAACAGATATGACTGATAAATTAACAGAGGAAGTAAAGGCTACATATATAAAAAATATTCCTTTAGGAAGGTTTGGTAAAGTTGAGGATATAGCTAATGCCGTAAAGTTTTTAGCTAGTGATGAGGCCAGTTATATAACTGGATCAACGATACATGTAAATGGTGGTATGTACATGTAATAGTAATTAATATAGTTATTAGGAAAAATAATGAGTAAGGTACACTCAGTTATAGAAAATGTAACGCACAAAATTATTGAACGTAGTCAAAAAACTAGGTTAGAGTATCTTATACGTATGAAAAAACATTATGGAAAAAGGGTTAAGCGGGATGAATTAAGTTGTACTAATTTAGCTCATGTTAGTGCTGCAGAAGATAATAAAGTTAAAATAAAGCTTAAACAGTTTGAAGCGCCAAATATTGGAATAGTTACAGCATATAATGATATGTTATCAGCGCATCAGCCATATTATCGTTATCCAGAGTTAATTAAACAGGCAGTAGCTACAAAAAATGCTACTGCACAGGTTGCAGGCGGGGTGCCAGCGATGTGCGATGGTGTAACTCAAGGGCAGATTGGAATGGAATTGTCTTTGTTTTCTCGTGATGTCATTGCTATGGCAACTGCAATTAGTTTATCTCACAATGTTTTTGATGGTACTTTGTGTCTTGGTATTTGTGACAAGATTGTTCCAGGTTTATTGATAGGGGCTTTAAGCTATGGTTATTTACCATCTATTTTTGTGCCATCAGGACCTATGCCTAGTGGTATATCAAATAAATTAAAAGCTGAAGTTAGAAAACTATTTGCCGAAGGTAAAATAAATAAGGAAGAGTTAATGGATTCTGAGTTTAAATCCTATCATGCACCAGGCACGTGTACATTTTATGGTACAGCTAATAGTAATCAAATGCTAATGGAAATAATGGGTTTACACATTCCCGGTAGTGCATTTATTGAGCCTAATACACCATTAAGATTTGCTTTAGTAGATTATGCAGCTAAACGAATTGTAGATATAACTGCAGCGGGTAAGGAATTTATTCCTATTTGTGAAGTTGTTACGGAAAAATCAATTGTTAATGCTATTGTAGGACTACTAGCTACAGGCGGTTCATCAAACCATACACTACATTTTCCAGCTATTGCAAGGGGTTGTGGGATATTAATTAAT
>CALMTA010000272.1 GCA_937872505.1 uncultured Neisseriaceae bacterium
TTATTTTAGGTAATACTTTTCATTTATGGTTACGTCCAGGTTTAGAAGTTTTAAAAAAGTTTCAAGGGTTACATAAGTTTATTGGCTGGGATAAACCAATTCTTACCGATTCTGGTGGTTTTCAAGTATTTAGCTTAGGGCATTTAAGAAAAATTGTAGATGAAGGAGTTCATTTTCAAAGCCCTATTGATGGTGCAAAACTATTTCTATCTCCTGAAAAATCAATGCAAATTCAAACTGCTATTAATTCTGATATTGTAATGATTTTTGATGAATGTACCCCATATCCTGCTACCTATTCAGTTACACAAAAGTCTATGGAATTAAGCCTTAAATGGGCTCAAAGGTCAAAATCAGAGTTTGTAAAATGTGGCAATAAAAATGCCATTTTTGCAATTGTTCAAGGTGGAGTGTTTAATGATTTACGGCAAAAATCTTTAGATGAATTAATGCAGATTGGTTTTGATGGTGTGGCAGTTGGTGGTTTATCAGTTGGCGAACCTAAAGAAGAAATGTATAGAATGCTTGATTTTTTAAGTAATATATTACCTAAAGAGAAACCACATTATTTAATGGGGGTAGGAACGCCAGAAGATATATTATATGGAGTGCAAAACGGGATAGACATGTTTGATTGTGTAATGCCTACCAGAAATGCAAGGAATGGCTGGTTATTTACTCGCTTTGGTGATATTAAAATAAAGAATGCAAGATTTAAAAATGATGAATTACCGCTAGATGAAACTTGTTCATGCTATACTTGCCAAAACTTTTCTCGTGCTTATTTACATCACTTATTTAAAATAGGTGAAATATTAGGTTCAAGGTTAAATACAATCCATAATATTCATTATTACGTATCTTTAATGAGTGAAATTCGTGAAGCAATTGCTTCAAACAGCTTTTTAGAATTTCAAACTAAGTTTTATAATAATCGGAAGATGATAGCAAATCAATTTGTTTAGCTTACTATTTTTTAAATAAAAATAATTATTTATTAATTGGTATTAGGTATGTCAGAAAAACCCAGTTATTTAGATTTTGATAATAAAAATTATCCTTGGAAAAAAGGCATTGATTATCGTATTCATCCAGAACAGTATAAAGTAGGTAAGGGTGAACAAGGTGTGCTTATATGTGAACCTTATAAAAGTGAAATAGGTAAATATTGGAAATTTAGAACACCAGAGATAGCAACTGTAAGTAGTGAAAAAATTTTTAGCTTATTTGAAAATTATTTAGTTAAAGGGGATTTTGTAGGTGCAGATATGGCACGTAAATATCTACAGATGGGATATACAAGATCTAGACGTTACACCAATTATAAAGGTGGTTTAAAATATGATAAAGAAAATAATTATAAGTTAAAAACTTATGGGACGGGAGATCCACAAAAGGCTATTAGTGCCAGAATTTTTTATGATAAATGGAAAAAAGCAGAATCAAATGAACAATATAAGAAAATGAAATTAGATTGGAAAAAGCAATACGGGTAATTAAAACATACTTTGATAATACAAAAGTAATCATTAAAGTTATTTCTATAGAATAGAATAAAATGAAACCCCTTATTTTTATAAGGGGTTTCATTTAAGGATTTTGAATTTATTTTAGCTTTGTTTCTTTATACATAACATGCTTACGGGTTTTAGGATTAAATTTTTTTAATTCTAATTTGTCGGTAGTTGTACGCTTATTCTTTGTTGTTGTATAAAAATGACCAGAATTATCTGTTGCTTCTAATTTAATATTTTCACGCATAACTAATGTTCCTTAGATGGTTTTGCCACTTGCACGTAGTTTAGATAATACTACATCAATACCTAGTTTATCTATTGTACGCAAAGCTGCATTTGTTATTCTTATCCGGATCCAACGATTCTCAGTTTCTAACCAAAATTTACGCCAATGTAAATTAGGTAAGAAACGACGCTTTGTTTTATTATTAGCATGAGATACATTATTACCCGTCATAGCTTTTTTATCAGTAACTTTACAACGTTTTGCCATGATAGTATTCACCTATAATATAAAATTTATTATTCCAAAGGCATAATTTAACCACAAAATGTACCTAAAATGCAAATATAACTTAAAGTTAAGTGAATATTTATTTAAGTTAATAGCATTATTAAATAATTTTGAAAAAAGAAAATAATTTTTAAATTATGGTATAATACTTTAATATTGGCTATTTAAAAAGTACGCATGCTTCAATTCATAAAATCAATATTTTTATATAATTTTTAAAATAAGAAATTTTATAAAGGAGAGCCATAATGGGTAATTTTAATAATCACAATGACCATAAACATCATGATTCAGAACAAAGCTATTGTAATATTCATCATAAAAATGATGATTGTAATAAAAAACACCATCATGACCCAATGAATAAAGAGCGTGATGATGATTATTGCGAAGTTCACCACAGACATGATGATTGTAATAAATAATTCATTTTAGTAATAAAAAAGGAACTAATTAAATTAGTTCCTTTTTTATTACTTTATTGAGTTAAACTTTATTATTAATTGTAAGTTTTTCTTTAATTCTAGCTGATTTACCAGAACGATCACGTAAATAATATAGTTTGGCACGGCGAACATCACCCATGCGTTTTACTTCTATACTAGCTACTATTGGTGAATATGTTTGAAATGTTCTTTCAACACCAACACCAGCTGCAATCTTTCTCACTATAAAAGAAGAATTTAAACCACGGTTTCTTTTAGCGATAACCACACCTTCGTAAGCTTGCAATCTTTCTCTAGTTCCTTCTTTTACTTTTACCTGTACAATAACTGTATCGCCAGGTGCAAAATTGGGTATTTGCTTATTTAAGCGTGCAATTTCTTCTTGTTCTAAAGTTTGAATAATATTCATAATAATTTCCTTATCTTGTTCCTACTTTACTTATTAATTTTTTCTGATTTATTAATCATTTCTTCAAGTAGCCCAGATTCTATTTTAGTTAAAGTTCGCTTTTGCAATAATTCTGGACGACGTTTATAAGTTCGCCAAAGTGATTGCTGTAAGCGCCATTCATTTATTTGTTTGTGGTTACCAGATAATAATACATCTGGTACACTACTACCATTATAGTCACGAGGGGTAGTGTAATGAGGATAATCAAGTAGTCCATTCATAAAAGAATCTGTAAGTGCAGATTCTTCATCATTAAGAACACCTGGAAGTTGGCGCATTATTGCATCAATAATCAACATTGCAGGAAGTTCGCCACCAGAGACTACAATATCTCCAACAGATAACTCCATATCAATATTTTGTTCAATAAAACGCTCATCAACACCTTCGTATCGACCACAAACAAATACTATTCCTTTTTGCTCACTCAAAGAATTAATTAAATCCTGATTTACAGGTTTACCTTGAGGAGATAGGAATATTTTTAGGCTTTTTTCAACAGCAAGAGCTTTTTGCTGTTGTATTGCCTTATTTATTGCCAACTCTAGAGGTTTAGCTTTCATTATCATACCTGAACCGCCACCAAAAGGTTTATCATCAATCCTATGGTATGGGTCTGTAGTAAAATCTCTAGGGTTAACTAAAAATAACTCACAAATCTTGTTAGTAAATGCTCTTCTAGTAATACCAAATTGGCTTAAACTATTAAACATTTCTGGGAATATGGAAACAATACTAAATATCAATAAAATTCTTTCTTAGTTATCATAATCAGGTTCCCAATCAACAATAATTTGTTTGTTAATTAAATTTACATCAAGTATATATTGTGCTACAAAAGGAATTAATCGCTTTTGTGCGCCGTCTTTTATAACCAAAACAGCATGTGCCCCAGTTTCTATTAAACTCTCAACTTTACCTAATAAAAGTTGATTTTTATTTATGACATCTAAACCTATTAAATCAACCCAATAATATTCATCATGAGTTAATTGAGGAAGGTTTTCTCTTGGGATTCCAACTAAAGTTCCTTTTAAAGCTAAGGCTTCATCTCTATTATTAATATGGTCTAATTTTGCATGAAAAATATTTGCTTTTGCAAAAAAGTTTTCTATTGTTTTTACGACCCAAACGTCTTTAATTAATAAATAAAGCTCCTTATAGGTGCTTAATGATTCAGGATTAGCTGTATCACTTTTAATTTTTACCCAGCCTTGTATCCCAAAAGGAGCAACAATTCTGCCCATTACAACCATTAAGCTACTTCAGTTTTTTTAGAGTTTTGTTTAATAAGTTTTTTTACTGTAGGAGAAATTTGAGCGCCTACATTAACCCAATGGTTCAAACGTTCCATATTAATTCTAAAACTTTCCACTGCTTTGTTAACTGGGTTATAAAATCCTAATTCTTCAATAAAGCGTCCATCACGACGTGCGCGGGAATCAGCTACTACGATAAAATAAAATTTACGATCGCGATTTCCACCAAGCGCTAAACGGATAACTACCATTAAATATATTCCTTTAAAATTTCTTAATTTGAAAACAAATAGTCGCGTATTTTACCATAAATTAACTATTTTTATCCAGATTTTACGAATATTCATGTTAATTTTTCATTTGCTAGTAACAAATTTATATTATCATAGTATACTTAATTATATTTATTTGCCCTTTGGAATAGCTGTAATAAGAGAGTTGATCTATGAGTAGAATTTTAAGATTTCTTCTAATTTATACATGTTTTTTAAGTAATATGATAATTGCTAAAAATTTAGGAGATTATAGTTACAGTAAAATAAAATTAACTAATGGAATAAATAATATTATGGTGGAAGCTAAATCTAAATATGATTTTACTGCAGGAGAAATAAGCGTCTTATCTCCTTATATAAGCCATTATCCTATAAATGCTTATTATGGATATACCTCTAAATTGTCGACACAACCTATAAACGAATTTAGCATTTTTCAAATAGGCAGTATTACAAAAACATTTACTGCTTTAGCTATTTTAAAACTTATTAAGGAACATAAAATTAAATTAACAGACACTGTTGATAAATTTCTTCCGCAGTATAAGCTATGGAATAATATAACAATTATTCAACTTTTAAATCAAACTAGTGGAATATATGATTATAGTGATTCTTTTTTATGGTGGTTTAGATTATTGATTTTTTCTAATAATTGGAGTCCAAATGAACTATTAAAAATTTCTTATGGAAAAAGTTATTTTAAACCAGGAAAATCTTGGCATTATTCAAATATAAATTATGTAATTTTAGGTTTAATTATTGAAAAAATTAGTCAAAAAAAATTAGACGAATATTTTAGGCAAAATTTTTTGAAAAATTTAAATAATACTTTCTATAGGCCAAATAATCCAAATGATGAAATTAAAAATAAATTAGTACATGGATACTATAAAAATAAAAGTGATATGACTAATATAAATGGATCTTGGCTACAAGCAGGGGGAGCTATGCTTTCTAATGCTAATGATGTATCTATATGGTATTTATTTTTTATTCAGCAATTAATGGCAAATAAAACTATTTTTAACTCATTTGTAAATATAAATGATGGAAAAAAATTAAACAATTTATCTAATATAGGATATAGTTTTGCCGTTTTTTCTATGCCAACACCTTATGGGCTATTTTTGTTTACACCAGGGTTAACATCAGGGTATACTGCATTAGCTGGATATTTACCATGTCAGAATATAAGTTTTTCTTATATTTTAAACAATAATTTTAATAAACAAAATATTCATCAATATTTATTAGAAAAAATTTTACCTATTATTATAGGTAATAAAAATTCAAATATAAGAGAAAAATGCAAGAAAGGTACGTTGTTCAATAAAATAGTTTTTCCTGATTTTTGATTTGCTTTTAAATTAGCTCTACTTTATGTTACAATTCATAATAAATTAATTATAGTTTGGAATTGATAAAATGTACAATAAAAGAAATATAATATTATTTACTATATTTTTTGTTCTTTATGAAACTGTAACCTATTTATCTAATGATATGATAATGCCGGCCATGTTATTAGTTGTTAATCAATTTCATGCTCCAGTTTCTAGTATCGCTAAATCACTTAGTTTTTTTATTATTGGTGGAAGTTTGCTACAAATCTTTCTAGGACCTATTGCCGATAGGTTTGGAAAGAGAAATGTAATGTTATTTGGTAATTTATTATTTTTATTAGCTACCGTATTGATACCATTTTCAAGTTCTATGAATCAATTTTTATTAGCAAGATTATTTCAAGGCATGGGAATGTGTTTTATTTTTATTGGTTATGCTATGATTCATGAATTATTAAATGACGTTCAAGCAGTAAGGGCAACTTCAATTATGGCAAATATTACAATTTTTGCTCCATTAGTTGGACCAATTATTGGTAGTGTAATTACTAATATAAGCTCATGGGAATATGTTTTTATTGTAACGTGGATATTAGGTTTAGTTAGTTTGTGCGGTTTATTTATTTACATGCCTCGCGGAAAAATTTTAACAAAAGAGCTTAACAAAAATAATATTTTAAATGGCTATAAGAATATTTTTTCAAATAAAAATTTTCTTTTAGGCATAGGATTAAGCAGTATTTCTTTGGTGCCTATTATTTCTTGGATTGGTTTATCGCCAATAATAATTGTTAAAAGCATGCACAACTCTTTTTCTGTTTATTTAATATATCAATCAATAATTTTTGCGGGATTTATTTTAAGTAGTGTATTAATGCAAATAATAGCAGGCAAATTTAGTTTTTATAATTTAATAATTTATGGTAGTTCAATAGCTGTTTTAGGCTTATTCATTACATTAATATTTAATAAAAATGGAAATTTATTTATTGTAGGAATGTTTATTTCTGCTTTTGGCATTGGGCTTTATAATGGACCAACAATTCGCTTAGCTATGAAAGCTACTGGGGAATCAATTAACTTGAATTCGGCAACAATGTGCTTGGTAAATGGGTTATTTTTAGCAGTAGGTTTAGAAATTGCAAATATATTATGTGATTATTACAGTTATTCTTTAAAAACATTTTCCATAATTAATATTTTTATTGGTGGATTAATTATAATATTATCATCTATATTTGCTAAACAATATAAAACACGCGAATGGATGGTATAGGTTCTATAATAGAACCTATGCTTTTACATATTTTTTATAATTGCATCACCAAAATTAGAGCATGATACTTCTTTAGCATCTCTCATTAACCTAGCAAAATCATAGGTTACGATTTTTTCTTTAATGGTTTTTTCCATACCCTTAATAATTAAGTCAGCTGCTTCATGCCATTTCATATAACGTAGCATCATTTCTGCTGATAATATAATAGATCCAGGGTTTACTTTATCTTTTCCAGCATATTTTGGTGCTGTTCCATGGGTTGCTTCAAAAATAGCATAGAAATCTGATAAATTAGCACCAGGAGCAATACCAATACCACCAACTTGGGCTGCTAATGCATCAGAAATATAATCACCATTTAAGTTAAGTGTGGCAACAACATCGTATTCTTCAGGTCTAAGTAATATTTGTTGTAAAAATGCATCAGCAATTACATCTTTAATTATTATACCATTAGGTAGTTTTAACCAAGGTCCGCCATCAATTTCTACACCGCCAAATTTTCTTTTGGCAATTTCATAACCCCATGTTCTAAAGCCACCTTCGGTAAATTTCATAATATTACCTTTGTGGACTAAAGTAACAGATTTACGATTATTATCTATAGCATATTGAATAGCATTTTGGACTAATCTTTGTGTGCCTTCAATTGATACTGGTTTTATGCCAATTGAAGAGGTATTAGGAAAGCGTATTTTGGTCACATTCATATCATGTTGGAGAAAATGAATAACTTTTTTACATTCAGGAGTTCCTTCATTCCATTCAATTCCGGCATAAATATCTTCAGTATTTTCACGAAAAATAACCATATCAGTTAATTCAGGATTTTTTAGAGGACTTGGAACCCCATTAAAATACCTGACTGGACGTAAGCAGACATAGAGGTCTAATTCTTGACGAAGTGCTACATTCAAAGAACGTATTCCACCGCCAACTGGGGTACCCATAGGTCCTTTTATAGCAATTTTATATTTTCTGAGGGCTTCCATAGTTTCCATAGGAAGGTATTGGTTTTTTCCATATACGGTAGTTGCTTTTTCTCCGGCAAATACTTCAAGCCAATGAATTTGTTTATCATTGCTATAGGCTTTTTTTATTGCAGCATTAACAACTTTAATCATAACAGGAGTAATATCGACACCAATCCCATCTCCTTCAATGAAAGGAATTATTGGGTTATTAGGAATATTTTTAATATCATTAATTATTTGACCATCTGTAGGTACATTTATGTGAGACATCTTTTTAACCTTAAACATAAAATTTAAGCAAGTATTATATCATTGAAAAAGCCCAATATTATTGTTTTATATTTAATTAACTTTGATATACAATATTTGATTAGTATTTTTGAAAAATTAAGAACTGTTAAACTTAAAGGGAAATATGGTATCAAAAAAAATCTTAATACTTAGCGATACACATTTTAGTAAAAATAATGAGCTTTTATTTAAGAAGTATGATGTTGAATATTCAATTAATAAACTAAAAAATAAGATTA
>CALMTA010000273.1 GCA_937872505.1 uncultured Neisseriaceae bacterium
TATCAAAAGCTGGTTTAGAGCAAATTGATCATTTAACGCATAATGTATATCGGGGTAATATGCAAAAATGGGCTGATTTTTATACTAATATATTTGGTTTTAGACAAATTAGATATTTTGATATAGATGGAAAAATAACAGGGTTATTTAGTAAGGCAATGACTAGTGCTTGTGGTAAGATAAAGATACCACTTAATGAATCTAAAGATGATAAATCGCAGATTGAAGAGTTTTTACAAGAGTTTAATGGTGAAGGCATTCAACATATTGCACTTACAGCAAAAGATATTTATTCTTCTATAGAGCATATTAGTTCGTTGGGAATAAAACTTTTATCTACGCCAGATACATACTATGAATTAATTGATAAAAGGTTACCCAATCATGGTGAAGATATTGAGCGGTTAAAAAAATTAGGAATTTTAATTGATGGTACTACTGAACCTCAAAGAAAATTATTATTGCAAATTTTTACTCAAAATTTATTAGGACCAACATTTTTTGAGATTATCCAAAGAAAAGGAGATGAGGGATTTGGTGAAGGTAATTTTCAGGCGTTATTTGATTCTATTGAATTAGATCAAGTTCGCCGCGGTATTTTATAAAGTAAAATAAGATGATAAAGTTATATGATTATTTTCGTTCTTCAGCAGCTTTTCGTGTACGAATGGCATTAAATTATAAACAAATAGATTATAATAAAATTCCAATTGATTTAAGACTTGGAGTCCAGCAAGAGGAAAACTATAAAAATTTAAATCCAATAGGGTTAGTTCCTTGTTTAATTACTAATAATAATGAAAATATTCATCAGTCATTAGCAATTATAGAATATTTAGAAGAAAATTATCCTGATAGACCATTATTACCTAAAGAAAGTATTGATCGGTCATATGTAAGAAGTATATCTTTAGATATAGCATGTGATATACATCCGTTAAATAATTTAAGAGTATGGGGGTATTTATTAAATGATTTAAAAATTAGCGAAATTCAAAAAAATGAATGGTATAAACATTGGGTAGGGACCGGTTTAAAAGCTTTAGAAGAATACATTTCTAAAGCAAAAAAATGTGGAAGTTATTGTTTTAAAGATCAGTTTACTTTAGCTGATATATGTTTAGTAGCACAGCTATTTAATGCACGTCGATTTAATTTTGATTTAAACCCTTATCCTATATTGTGCAAAATAGATGAAAATTGTCAAAAACTTGAAGCAGTAACCCTTGCATTTCCAAAGGAATAAGAATTGTGATAAATATTTTAGCAAAAGCAAATTCTGCTGTTTTACAAACAATACCTTATCAAGCTGGTAAACCAATTGAAGAAGTGAAAAGGGAATTAGGTATAACAGATATTATTAAATTAGCAAGTAATGAAAACCCACTAGGGAGTAGTCCAAAAGCAATAAGGGCAGTAATGGATATAGTTAATGAGGCTCATATATATCCTGATGCCAGTTATTATAATTTGCGGTTAGCTATTGCAGAATACAATGGAGTAGATATTAAATCAATTACAGTGGGTAATGGTTCAGAAAATTGTATTGAATTTTTAATAAAAGCTTTTTTAAATTCAAAAAGCAATGTTATTGTTGATCAATACTGTTTTGCGACAATTCAAATTTTAATAAAAAGCTATGGAGCTGAAATTATTAAAATTAAATCTATAAATTATCGGCAAAATATAGAAGAGACTATAAATAGAGTTAACTCAGACACCAAAATGATTTTTGTAGTAAACCCAAATAATCCAACTGGAACTTATACTACTCATGAAGAACTAGTTTACTTGTTAGAAAATATCCCATCTGATATATTGGTAGTAGTTGATGAAGCTTATTATGAATATGTAGATAAAGTAGATTATCCAAAAACATTGGATCTAATTAAAATATTTCCTAATTTGATTATTTCTCGTTCATTTTCTAAAGTATTCGGTTTAGCTGGGCTGCGTCTAGGATATTTGATTAGTAGCATAGAAATTGCTGATTTATTAAATCGCTCAAGATTACCTTTTAATGTAAACATTACAGCAGCAGTAGCTGGAATTGCAGCATTATCCGATTATGAGTTTTTAGAGATTACTAAAAAAATAAACAAAGATGGATTAATGCAGTTAGAAAAAGGATTAGAGCAATATGGTATAGAATATATTCCATCTGTAGCAAATTTTATAACAATTGATGCTAAAAGTGATGGTGTAAACGTATTTAATAAATTATTGCAAAAAGGTATTATTGTAAGGCCCTTGGTTCCTTATGATTTACCCAAGCATTTAAGGGTTACAATCGGTACCTTTTTGCAAAATGAACGCTTTTTAACCGTTATTAAGGATATTCTAGTTTGATGAGTTAGGCATCATATTAGCGTTCATGCTTTCATGCATCATGCCCATTTTATTCATCATGTCTGCTCCGCCATTTTGGTAAAATTGAACCATATGGTATATAGAGCACACCATTAATATGATAGCAAGTAAGCTACATACTCCTCCTATTAATTTAGCTAACATTATGCCAGTACCAATATTACGCATAGACCAAATTAATAGACTCATAGAAGCTACTAACGCTAATATTACAAGCGAAAGTGCTATATTACAATGACATATGTGCATCATGATATGACCCCTTAAAAAATGGTAAAATTAAAAAAGAGCATACAAGAAAAATTTCCTACGAATTTTTTAATTGTTTAAATTAAAATTTTCCTACAAAAATTATAGCATAATTAAAATAAATTATGTAAATTTAAATAACTAATTTTCTTTAAATTAAAAAATTATTATGATCTAAAATAGAAATATTTTTTCTAATATTCCTTAAGTTTTCAAATTAATATCAGCATAAGTCAAATGGCACTATAAGAATTTTTATAACTAAAATATTCCCCTTAGGTTCGATAATTAAATAAAGTGTTCTATATTATTTTCACTTGGAATTGATTTATAATAAACTAATAATATAAGCTGCGGTGCTGTTTTTGGGTGAATAATTTTTAACAAGATTTTGCTAACAGGAAGTAGGGAATGGACTGTAGTGGTTATAATTATAAGTAGCTTTTTTAATTAAATAAATTGTGATAATTATATAGGTAAGAAATTTGCCCCCAATTTATTTATATAAAAATTAACCCATACAATTACAGTAGATCTATATCAATAATTTAATGTAACATTTGCTCTGCAGGGAGATAGCGTTAGGTGAATCTAAATAAATTATTTTATTAAGACATCCTAAAGCTATAAGTTGGATAATATGAATTGTATTTTTAAAGGAAAGCAATCATGATATATGAAGATGATAACAAAACTATAGGTAATCTGTCTCACTCGACTAAATGGTTTTCGCCTCGGGACTCCGAAAGGCAACTTGATAGTGCTAGTAAAAGTGGTAAAAGTTCTCATAAAGATGGAGATTCATCTGAAAAAAGCTCTCATACACATTCTTCAAACAACGACAAGACTAGTAAATCTAGCAAACGAAATAATCAAAATAAAGGTACTTCAAATTCTAACAAGGGATTTGCATCAATGGATCCTGAGAAACAACGTGAGATAGCTAGTAAAGGAGGTAAGGCTGCTCATGAATCTGGAAATGCACATGAGTTTGATTCTGAAGAAGCTAAAGAAGCAGGCCATAAAGGTGCTCAACATAAATCAAAATAATTTTTTTGAGCCCCTTAAGAACAAAGCAGAGCATTGCTGCTTTGTTCCTGGAGTTTATTAAATAATAATTTATGAGACAGTTTTACCATAAATTTAAAAAGAAAAGTTAGATAAAAATAAGAAAACTTAACTACTTTTATAAAAAAATTAGTATATAAGATGCGCTTTTTATAATTATGCAATTTTTTCTAAAAACTTTTAACTAAGTAGTTTTGTTAGGCCTGTTTTATAATCCTAAAATAATATAGTAATTATTCTAGATTTTATGTTCTTAATTTCTTTTATTATAAGGAGGTATGCCAATGGCTAGAAAACCTATAAAACCAATAGCAGAAGAAAAAATTAGTTGTGCTGTATGTACCAAAATGATTCCAAATAAAGGAGCAAATTTTGAAGTAGAAGACTACGTTTTAAACTTTTGTAGTGTTAAGTGTTATGGTGCTTGGAAGAAAAATAATAAAAATAAAAAATAACATAAAACCCCAGTAAATAATAAAAGGGCAAAAAACTTTAATTAAATATATAGTCTTTTTTCAAAACCCACTTAATATAGTCTAGCATTGCTCACTCTTTAATATTGCAATTACAAATATAAGCAGTATCTTCAAGAGTAATTTCAATGGAAATTTCTTTAGTAAATAATCTATTAGGTAAATAACAATGTAAGTTTAAACTGATCGCTTTTTCAATTAGTTGAGTTTTATTTCGTACATGAAAAATTAATTTTAATTGTTCTAAATAATCATTTACTCGAGAGGAAGATACTTCATACCCAAATTCACTAAGTAAGATGGAAATCTCTGAATAAGAATAATTGTTTATAGCCAAAAATAGTACCATATGTTGAATATCGCTTAAAGGATATTCAAATAAGGGGTTCCTATTATTTTTAATCTTTGTTGTAAGTCCTTTGCTACCGTGAATTTTAAATAATGTCTTAATAATGTGAGGCATAACTAAATTAGTGACCAACCCTTTAATACCAACCAAATTACCAGTTTCTGGATTAATTATAGGGGTTTTATAAAGAGTATGAATAATATTTTTGCCATTGCATGATAGTATTTCAATATAAGTTTTGAATTTTTTATCATGCTGTATGGATAAATCTTGTTGATGCCACTGCTCAACTATTTTTCTGTTCTGAAATTCAAGGATTTGAGCCACTTCAGTAGCAGTTTTATTTAACATACCTTGTTTAGGATTAAAACCTATAAGCTCTGTCATCTTATCCGTTACAGCCTGGTATTTAAACTCTGCATCTTTTACAAAAGCAAGATGGTTTGCGGAAAATATCATTTCAAATGCTTTTATATATTGTGCAAAATAATCTTTATCATTCATAAATTTTGTAAACTTTTAATAGAAATTTGAACATTATAGCACGTTGGGTAATAATAACCTATCATAATATTTATCCTAAAAACTATCAGCCCCTTTTATCCTCTTATATCTAAAATTTATATTGTCTGAATCATAAGATTTACTATTTAATCATTTTTTGTTTAAAAATATTGTATATTTATTGTGTATTATATTGCTCACTATTCCTTTTCAAGTAAGGCCTTCTTGAGATCTTTTTTATATGTGTTACTTTATTTACATTAAGAAAATAATTTATTAAGTTTATCAATTAAAATATAAGTAAATATGATCTTTACCATAATTTAAACTTTAAGGGAAAGTTTACTATTGAAGAGAAAAAAGCTTGCGCGGTATAATTTTTTCTTTAAGCTTTCTCTATTTTATGTATAAAAATTAATTTACATTATTTTAAGTTAATTAAAGAGTCTTATTGAAAGCAATAGAAGAGAAAAATAAATTATAAGTGTGCAACTACTAACTGCTAAGGTGCGATAAATATTGGCAAACATTCTAGTTTATTATCTGTAGTCGATTGAATTTAAAATTAAATGTATATTTATTAAAAAGTTAGATGTTTAATTCTAATATCTAGTTTAAGTTATTTGATAGCGGCATAAAAACAAATTTCTAATATAGAAAAGATATTGCAATTGTGTAGTTAGTAGAAAATGATTTTCTTTGCTTAAGAATAGCTTAGTTTTTATTATGCTATTTTAGGTAAAGATTTTTATTTGTATAATTTATTATCATAATTACTATGATTTTTCTCTTTAAATAAATTAACATTTGCTATA
>CALMTA010000274.1 GCA_937872505.1 uncultured Neisseriaceae bacterium
TTGTGCATATCTGCGGTAAATTCTTGTTCTCTAAATACTGTTAATCCTTCTTTTAGGGATAATTGAAACCAATCTCTACAAGTTACCCGGTTTCCAGTCCAGTTATGAAAATACTCATGACCTATTACCGCTTCAACATTTATAAAATCATTATCTGTAGCTGTATCTTTATTTGCCAAAACATATTTTGTATTAAAAATATTTAATCCCTTGTTTTCCATTGCTCCCATATTAAAATCATTAGTGGCGACTATTATGTAGGAATTAAGATCATATTCTAAATTAAATCTCTCTTCGTCCCATTTCATAGCTTTTATTAAAGATTGCATTGCGTGTGAGCAATCGTTTATATATTTAGCACTGGTGTATATATACAAAGCAATTTTTTTGCCGCTTTTAGTAACAAATTCATCCTGAATGCTTTCATATTTTCCGGCAACTAAAGCAAATAAATAGCTAGGTTTTTTAAACGGATCCTGCCAAGTAACTTTTATTTGATTATTATCTAATATTTCTTCTTTAATTTTATTGCCATTAGATAAAAGAGTAGGAAATTTATCTTTATCGGCAGTTATATGTGTAGTAAAACTTGCCATTACATCAGGTCTGTCTTGATAATATGTTATTTTTCTAAAACCTTCAGATTCACATTGTGTTAATAAATTACCGCTACTTGCATATAACCCCATGCAAGTTTTATTATTATAAGGATATAGTTTAGTAGTAATTGTGAGAGTAAACTCATCTGCTAAGCTGTATATAATTAATTGCTCGTTTTTTATTTCATAATCATTAACAGATAAATTTTTATCATTTAAAATAACTGAAACAATTTCTGCATTTCCATCCAGTATTAAACCTGATTGATTTGAATTAGGATTTTTAAAATAAGTGCTTATATTTGTTACTAAAACAGTTTTATCATTATTGATAACAAAGTTTAAATCAATGTTAGAAATAAAATAATTTGTTTCTTTATAATCTTTTAAATATTTTGCAGTAAGTGTAGACATTTTTAAACCTATATTTTTTATTAATAGCATATTTTACTAGATTATATATTTTTCTTGCCTGCTTATTAATAAATAATAAAGCAAAAATTTTATAAAATAACTAAAATAGGGGGTTTTATAAAAATAACGTTTTTGATATTAGTTCTAATTTTTAGAAAGGTTAATAATGATATACAGATTAATTTGTTTCCATAATTATACTAAGATGCAAGCACAGCGTATTATAAAAAAACAATATGATGTAGAAAAAATAAAAGATGAATTAAAACAAATATTATCTATTCCTTTAAAAATAGAACCTTTAAATAAAAAAAGTATGTTTACATTATTTTTAAAAAAATGCGCTAACTGTTCTATACAAATTAAAAACCTTCTTCAATATGAAATAAATTCTTTTACTAATTGGTTTAGAACAGAAGAAAATATTGTAGCTAATATATGTAAAAGAGCCACAGCGTTATATATCTATCTTATTAATAAAAATAATGTAGATATTCAATTTTTTACAGATAAAAAAAATGATGATATTATTTTAGAAGAAGCAAGTTTACAATTTTTATTAATGCTAAATAGTAATAAGATTTCTGAGTTTAAAAATGTTAATTTATATGGGCTAATATTTAATCAATCAGCGGATATACCTGATACTATTAGACTATTTGATTGTGTTGCAAAAGGTATTGGTGTTAAAGTTTCAATAAAAAATGGGACTATTAAAGCATGCGAAAATGCCATAGCTATAGCCTCTAGTAATAAAGCGTTAGCATATGCATTAGATAGAAATGCAGAAGCTTATGCTAGTGCTACTGGAGCAAAAGCTTACGCTATTGTAGAAGGAGCAAGAGCTTATGCTGTTGCTAACGGAGCAAAAGCTTATGCAACTGCAAGTTTTGCTGTGGCATTTGCAAAAGTAAATGGAGCAAAGGCGTATGCGCTTGTTCATTTTTCAATTGCTTTTTCTGCTATAAAAGGAAGTTTTGCCTATACAAATGCACGTGGAGCATTAGCTTATGAAAAAGTAGATGGGCAAATTAGAGAAAGAGTTATTTCAATTGAATATTTAATTGAAGAAAGGACATTTAAGTTTAGCCCATCATTAATAGCCAAAAATTACAATATTCATAATGAAGTTTGCATTATTTGTTTAGATGATTTTGAAAATAAAATAGATCATAATAATATCGTTATAGGTTTAATGGCTGATATAAATAATGTTTATTTATATCATGTTAAATGCTTAAATTTATGGATAAGTAAAAAGCATTCTAATCCAGTTACGCAAAAACAAATAACTGGCAAAATGATAAAAGGTAAAGAAATGTTCAAATAATTTAGCTTAAATATTTTATAGTTTTCATTTCATTTAGACGGCTGATGGTGCGATTAAATTCATTAATAAATTCACCATTTAGATAGATTTCATTAATTGGTACTTCACTAGATATTGCTAACTTACATTTATTGTCATATAAAATGTCAATTAACCAAGTAAACCTTCTTGCAACATTCATTTCTGAGGAATTTAGAGGATAAATATTAGAAATAATAAACCAATTAAACTTTTTAATTAAATATAAGTAATCAAGTTGGCTACGATTATTTCCACAAATAATTTTAAAATCTAGCCAGATAATATTGTTACTTTTTTTAATGTAGTCAATAGATCTACCAAGCACTTTTAATGATGAATTTTCTGTATAAGGTTGATTTTTTCGGATATTATTAAAAATATTATTTAATTTTTCTATTGCAAAAGGTTCATTTATAAAAAATAGTTCATTGAATGATTTATCTACTAATCGATAATCATTTGTATTATCTAATGCTATAATATTTAATTTATGTTTTATAAGTTCTATAGCAGGTAAAAACCTTTCGCGCATTAATCCATTAGGATATAAGTTATCTGGGTGATAATTAGAGTTTGTAACTATATATATGCCATTTTCAAATAGTTTTTCGAATAATTTTTTTAATATCATTGCAGTTGCAATATCACCTACATGCATTTCATCTAAGAAAATAATTTTATATTTTTTTTTAAATTGTTTAGCAATTATTTTTAACGGATCTTTTTGTTTATTTAAAATAGCTAATTCTTTATGAATTTCATTCATGAATTGATGAAAGTGCAAGCGGACTTTTTCTTTTATAGGAATAGTTTTATAAAATTGGTTTAAAATCATAGATTTTCCACGTCCAACAGAACCATAAATATAATAACCATAACGAAAGTTTTTTTTAAAGATTTTGTTAAACAGTTTAGTAAAAAAATTTTGTTTTATGAAATTTGTAATAAAAAAGTCAAATTGTTGTAAAATACGCATCTGAAAAGAATCAAAAATTAATTTATTTTTTTCAGTTTGCTGGGTATACCAGTTTTGTAATGTTTTCATAATGTATTTAGTATAAAAAGGTATTTTAAAAAAGTATGCAGACTATTTCAGATCCACGTCAATATTCGCTCTCATATCCGAACTCCAATATTGTTATAAATAAAGCTCTAAATGTAGCTAACGGACAAATAAATATTAATGATTTAGAACAAATTATAATTAAATTATTACAACAGGAAAATGATGCAACAATAAATATTGCTTTGAATTTAGCACCAAGTGCATTAACAAGCCAATTAATATGGCAAGCATTAACTAAAGCGATTAATTGTAACATAAATGGAGCAACAGTTACTATTTTTGCAATTCCTATAATTTTAGTTGCTGGGAGTAAAATTAGAACTAATTTAAAAGCTCAATTAAATACAGATGAATTAAATCAATTCTTTTTTGATAATCAAATTTTTTCAATGAATTCAGATTCTTTTATTTCTGGTAAATTAATTAATCAATTGGATATTGCAAAAATAAAACCGTCTCAACTTTATTATTGGACGCGTAATTTACCTAATGCTAAGTTGTGGTTGCCAATAGAATTATTAGGATCCGAGATTGAAATTTTAAATGAGGGTGTATTTTTGCGATTTTTAATTGGCGTAACAAATACTGAGCTGAACTTAGCTAAATATAATGAAAATTCTATTAATTTTATGCAAAAAATTAATAAAGAGCTAAAAAAAGATGAAGTGACACTTTTTCCTATTCCTTTTGCTCCTGTAAAATTATCACAAGCATATGCAATTGGGGATAATTATCGTAAGGAAATTGCTATCCAAGTTGCAGTTAGTAATATAGTGCGTAAAATCCGTGAGAATAATCAAACGCCCAAAGCAATGATTTCAGCAGCAAATGGAATAATAAAATTAACTATTATTAGTACAGAAGATTCAAATTTAAAAGAAATATCATTATGGCATATGAATCAATTTGATGATTTTGAAAGTATTTTAGAAAAAATTACAAGTTTATTACAGGATATACCAATTGAGTGGAGTTATACAAATTAATTTAGTTTCAGAAATAAATTCTATTTTACCGCAAACTCAATGTACTCGTTGTGGTTATCCATCATGTTTAGATTATGCAAAAGCTATTGAAAAGAAAGAAGCAGAAATTAACCAATGTCCACCAGGTGGATATGAAGGAATTGAAAAATTAGCAAAATTACTTAATAAGGCAGTAATGCCTCTTAATCCTATAAATGGTATTATTAAACCTAAACAAGTAGCAATAATTGATGAAGATATTTGTATAGGTTGTACTTTATGTATTAAAGCATGTCCGGTAGATGCAATTATTGGTACTAATAAAATGATGCATACTGTTATAGGGATAGAATGTACCGGTTGTGATTTATGTTTACCTGTGTGTCCTGTAGACTGTATTTCAATGGTTGATGATATAGATCAAGAGTGGACTCATGAAAGACAAACAAGAGCAAAATTAAGATTTGATAATAGAAATGAAAGACAAAATAGGCAAAGAGAAGAAAGAGAAGCAAGACTAAAAGAAATGACTTTAAATAAATAGATAAAACATTTATATTTATAAGGAAGCATGTATTATGGTTAAATTATTAAATAAAAGTTTGCTAGGAAGTAAGCAGTTAAGATTTTTAATTATAGTAGCCATAATTGCAAATTGCTTTGGTCTCTTGTTTCCCATTCTAGGAAGTAATGATGCAAATTTTTATAGTGTTATAGCCAAACATATAGTTATTTCAAATGATTGGGTTAATTTAACGTTTGCTAATAAAGATTGGCTAGATAAACCGCATTTTCCATTTTGGGTTACTGCTATATTTTATAAGATATTTGGAATAAATAGTTTTGCATATATTTTACCAGGTTTTCTATTTAATTTATTAGGGGCATATTATACATACTTACTAACTAAGAAATTATATAACAAAGAAGTTGGTTTAATGGCATGTTTATTATATTTAACAACACTGCATTTAATGCTGTCATCAATTGATGTAAGGGCTGAAGCATTTCTTTTAGGAGAAATAATGCCGGCTTGTTATTATTGGTTTTTATACAATGAAAATGAGGGTATTAATAAAAAGTACCTTTTTCTAGGTTCTTTATTTACAGCATTTGCAATTATGACAAAAGGTGTTTTTACATTATTACCTATTACTAGTGGTTTAATTATAGGTTGGATTTTTAATAAGCAGTTTAATAATTACAAAAAATGGTTATTTGCCTTATTATTATTATTAATTTTTATTTTACCTGAAGTTATTTCATTATACTATCAATGTGATGCTCATCCTGAAAAAGAAATATTTGGCCAATTTGGTGTTTCAGGAATAAAGTTCTTTTTTTGTGATAGTCAATTTGGTAGATTTTTTGATTTTGGTCCAATTGTAAAACATTCCACTTCCATAGCGCATTATTTTTTCTTTATGCAT
>CALMTA010000275.1 GCA_937872505.1 uncultured Neisseriaceae bacterium
ATTGATGCATTCTAATCATCCCTCTTGTATCTCTTCCATAACTACCAGCTTCACTTCTAAAGCATGGTGTATGTGCTACAAATTTTAATGGCAACTCGTCCATTTTTAATATTGTATCAGCCACAATATTAGTAACTGGTGCTTCTGCTGTAGGTATTAAATATAAATCATCATCTCCATGCCTGGTTTTAAATAAATCTTCTTCAAATTTTGGTAATTGCCCAACCCCAAACATAGTTTTTGGCTGGACTAAATAAGGCACATATATCTCAGTGTATCCATGCTCTTCTATATGAACATCTAACATAAATTGGCTTAACACTCTATGCAGTTTAGCAATTTTATCCTTCAATACCACAAATCTACTACCTGATAATTTACTTGCTAACTCAAAATCTATTTGCTTATTTAAATTAAAACCCAAATCTACATGATCTTTAACCTGAAAATCAAAATCACGCGCTACACCAATTTTTCGAATCTCTTGATTGGAATTTTCATCAACGCCCACAGGTACTGATTTGTCTAGAATATTAGGAATATGCGATAGCCAACTATTTAGTTTCTGCTGAACTAAATAGAACTCTCTTTCTTGATGCTTTAAATCATTACCTAAACTTGCTACTTCTTTCAAAAGTTCAGATATATCTTTATTACTTGCTTTTAAAATACCAATTTGTTTAGAAATACTATTACGTTTTGCTTGTAACTCTTCCATTATAACCTGTAAATCTTTGCGCCTACTTTCAATTTGATTAAAATAATTAATATCTAAAACATACTTCTTAGCCGCTAGCTTTTCTGCTGCTTCTTCAATATGATTACGTAAATAATTAATATCTAACATTTTTAACCCTAACTTTTCAAATATCTAATTTACAAAATATACTAAAACCCAAAGTATTGCAATAAAAGGTAAAATTAATAAGAGACGCTGCCAAATTGATAAATAAATTATATTTTTTTTCATTTTTCTTCAATCAATTCAATTTTATAACCATCAGGATCTTCAATAAAAGCTATATTCCGAACTCCGCCAAATTTCATAGGCGATGGCTCTTTAGTAACCTTATAGCCTAAATTTTTAACTCTATCGCATATCTGATGAATATCAGTTACTGCAATAGCTATATGACCAAAACCAGTACCAAGCTCATATTTTTCAACGCCATAATTATATGTTAATTCAATTGCATGATGATCTACTTCATTCCCATAACTCATAAAAACTAAAGTAAATTTACCTTCCGGATAATCTTTAGTACGCAATACCCGCATTTCTAATACATCAGTATAAAATTTTATAGATTTTTCTAAATTACCTACACGAATCATTGTATGTAAAAATTTCATCTATCACCTTTCACTCATTAACTTTTTATAGTAATCACAATATTTATTAATAAAGCAGTTTTCACAATCAGGCACGCGAGCTTTACATACATAACGACCATGTAAAATTAACCAGTGATGCGCATCGTGTTTATATTTTTTTGGAATAACTTTTTGCAGTTTTTCTTCAACCTCAAGAGGAGTTTTACCTTTAGCAAAACCTAATCTATTACTTACCCGAAAAATATGCGTATCAACTGCAATTGTAGGTTTACCAAATAATGTATTTAATATAACATTTGCTGTTTTTCTACCAACTCCTGGTAAACTAATTAATTCTTCATAACTATTTGGTACTTCAGATTTATATTTTTCAATTAATATTTCACTTAAAGTAATAATATTTTTTGCTTTACTTTTATATAAACCAATACTTTTAATGTAAGATTCTAACTGTAAAAGCCCCATAGCAACTATTTTTTTTGGCGTATTAGCTTTCAAAAATAATTTATCTGTAGCCTTATTTACACTAACGTCAGTTGCTTGAGCTGATAATACTACCGCAATTAGTAATTCATAGTCTGAATTATATTTTAATTCAGTAGTCGGTTTAGGGTTATGTTTCTTAAATAAGGAAAAAATATTATTTATTTGTTCTTTTCTATTCATAATATATTTAAATTCTAATCTTCTTCAGAATTTTGTTCATAATGTAAATATGGATTTTCAAATCTAGTATATTTACTAACAAAAGCTAATTTTACTACTCCTGTGGAACCGCTTCTATTTTTGGCTATATTAATTTCAGCTAACCCTTTTTCTTTACTTTCACTGTCATAATAATCATCTCTATAGAGTAGTAAAATAATATCTGCATCTTGCTCTAACGCTCCAGACTCTCTTAAATCAGCTATATTTGGTCTTTTATCATGCCTACTTTCCACTTCCCTATTTAATTGAGAAAGAAGAATTATCGGCACACTAAGTTCCAAAGCTAATGCTTTTAAAGAGCGTGATATATCTGCAATTTCTTGAGCTCGATTATTATTTCTATTTTCTCTAAGCCCTGACATAATCTGCACATAATCAATAACTACTACGCCTAAATCGCCAATTTGATCTTTTAATCTTCTAATTCTTGCGCGTAAATCAATAACATTAATTCCTGGTGTTTCAGCAATATAAATTGGCGCCCCTCTTAACTGCTCCATTGCCAAATATAATTTATCCATATTATCATAGGTTAAATCCCCCCTTTTAATAGAGCTTTGATCAACACCAGCACAGGAACTTAGTAATCTTTGAACTAACTGCTCCCCTGTCATTTCTAAAGAAAATATCGCTACCGGTAATTTATTTTTTAAAGCGATATTCTCAGCAATATTAATAGCAAATGATGTTTTTCCCATCCCCGGTCTTCCAGCAACTATAATTAACTCGCCTCGCTGTAGCCCTGATGTATGTTCATCTAATTGATAGTAATGTGTCGCAATACCAGTTACAGCATTTTTATCCTCTCGCTGGGACATTTGTATTGCTCGTTCAATTACTTTACTCAACAACTCCTTCAAATCTGCAAATTGTTTATTGCTCGAATTCAAATCTTTAATACTAAATATTTTTTGTTCTGATTCATCTAAAATAATATCAATATCACGACCATTTGTTGCAAAAGCATTTTCGGTAATTTCAGTTCCTGCCTTGGCCAATTCTCTTAAAATATAACGTTCTCTTACTATTTCTGCATAGCTTTTGATATTACTTGAACTAACAGTTGCTTCTACTAAATTATTGATGTAATCAAAACCACCTACGTAATCTAACTCGTTTGATTGAGTTAATGAATCAGCGACAGTTAATGCATCAACATTTCTATTAAAACTTTTAAGTTTTACTATATGATGAAAAACTAACTGATGTTCTTTGCGATAAAAATGCCCTTCATGTATATAACCTGCAATATTTATATAAGAATCTTCATCCAGAAGAAGACCGCCTAAAATCATTTGCTCCGCTTCAATTGAGTGTGGAGGAGTTTTAAGCATTGAAATTACACTATTATTTTCCAGTATTGCCATTTTTATACCAATTCATAAAATGAAATTATAATATTAATAAAAACTATAGTCATAAAAAAAGGCCGTACAATTTTTGAGCCTTTTAAAATAACTGATTTAGCACCCAAATAGCCACCAAAAAATTGTCCAATAGCCATAACTATACCAAAAGTATAGTTAACTTTTCCATAAAATAAAAATATACACAAAGAAAATATATTACTTTTTAAGTTTAATACTTTAGCATAGCCTGATGCTTGCAAAAAAGTGAACCCTAAAAAAAACACTATTGATATAATCCAAAAATTACCCACTCCTGGCCCAAAAAAAGCATCATAAAAACCAAAAATAAAGCCAAAAATAGAAAAGAACATTACTTCATTCATACGTTTTTCTCCTTCTTCTAGCCCCAATTTTTTATTAAATATATTAAAAATAAAAACAAAAAGTAATAAAAAAGGCACAATTACTCGCATAAAAGAATTTGATATATGGTTTGCAGTATAAGCCCCTAGTAAAGCCCCCATAAATCCCATCACTAACCCTCTATATACTGTTGATATATTAATTAGCCCATCTCTATAATATTTATAAGTAGCCATTCCTGTACCAAAAGTTGAGCCGAATTTATTAGTTCCCAATACCTCCACCATCGGTAACCCAGTATAGGCAAGAGCCGGCAGACTAATTAATCCTCCGCCTCCTGCTATAGCATCAATAAAACCAGCAAGAAAACCTATAAATAATAAAAATACTATAAGAATGAAATAATGATTATTAAAAAAATTCGCAATCATAAAATACCTATTAGAATTTATCTTTTAAAGTCCTTAAATTAATAAAACAATCAATTTCTGAAGTTATTTTTTTCTTCAATATAATTTCTAGTGAAAAAATAATATTTTCTTCATTTACTCGCAAAAAAGGATTAGTAATTAATTCAACTTTAAGGTTAGTCGGTAAAGTATTACCTAATTCAGCCAACTTTTTTATTTCAATTGATAATCTTTGTGTAATTTCTTTATTATCAGGTTCAATATATCTTGCAAATTCTAAATTTTTAATGGTATATTCGTGTCCAGGATAAATTAAAAAATCAGCTAAATTATCAATCGTTGAACCTATATTTATTATTTTCATTAGAGAATTGAACATTAATCTATAATCATTCGTAAATACTCTACCACAACCAGCAGCAAATAATGTATCACCACAAAATAAATGCAAAGTATTATTGTAGCTAAATAAATAACTAACTCCATCAAAAGTATGCCCAGGAGTTGCAATTACTCTACATTTTAAATCAAAAAAAATTAATTCTTGATTATCTTCTACTTTATAATTTGCTACATCATTTACACCATAAACGGGAACATCATACTTAGCAATAACATCCGCTACTCCTCCAACATGATCATGATGTCCATGTGTTAATAATATTGCACATAGACTCATATTATTAGCTGTGATATAATTAATAACTTGGTGGCTTTGTCCAGGATCAATAACTATTAATTTTTGATTTTGTTCAATCAACCAAATATAATTATCTTTAAATGCTTTTAGGTATTTAATTTTCATGATGATATCAAAACCAGATAAACTACAACAGTGGTTATTATACACACCCCTGGGACGTTATGTTTTAATGAATGAAAAAATTTTCTATCATAATACTATTCAAAGCATTTTTGGTTATTATTCAATTCAAATTGGGCTGCCACAAATTAACTTTCTACAAAATAGTAAAATATCAAACCATTTTATTATAGATAATAATATTAAATGTGATGTTGTTTTTTTACCATTCGCTGAAAATAGTATAGATTTAATTATATGTCCACATACTTTAGAATTTACCCCTAATTATCATCATTTTCTTCAAGAATGTTATAGAGTACTGATACCAGAAGGTAAAATTATTATTACAGGTTTTAATCAAACAAGTTTTTTTAATTTATTTAAAAAAAATATACCTCCTCTAAAAAACGGTAAATTAATTAAATTAAACTATCTTAAGCATCAACTACAAAATTTAAATTTCCAAATTATTGGCGGAAAATTTTTTAGTTATCGCCCCTTAATTAATAATAAAAAAATACTGCTTAACCTTGCGTGGATGGAAAAAGCTGGTGATCGATGGTTTCCTACTTTTGCTAATAACTATGCTCTTGTGGCTATTAAAGAACTTCTTACTACAACTCGAATTGAAACTAAGAAAAATTTGAAAAACTCATTAATAAAACCGCAATTATATCCAGCAAAATTAACATTATATTCTAAGAAAAATTAAATCAATGACACAATTAGTTATAATCCATTGTGACGGTGCTTGCAAAGGTAACCCTGGTTTAGGTGGTTATGGCGCAATACTACAATATAAAACTATTACCAAAACAATTTCTGGCGTCGAAGAAAATACTACTAATAATCGTATGGAATTAAAAGCAGCAATAGAAGCGTTAAAAGTTTTAAAACGCTCTTGTGAAATTGAAATTTATACTGATTCGCTATATGTACAAAAAGGTATTACTATTTGGATTCACTCTTGGAAATTAAAAAATTGGAAAGGGGTAAAAAATCTAGACTTATGGAAAGAGCTAGATCAGCTTAATCTAAGACATCACATAACTTGGCACTGGGTACGTGGCCATAGTGGACATGATCTTAATGAACAAGCTGATGAACTAGCAAATTTTGCAATTGAAAATTATTTAAAAAATAATAAAAAATAATTATTATTTTGTTAAACTTCTTAGCATCCAAACCGTTTTTTCATGCACTTGTAACCTACTAGTTACTAAATCTAGAGTAACTTGATCTGATGTTTCTTCTGTTATTGGTATTAATTTTCTTGCAGTGTTTATAACTACTTCATGAGCAATAATTAAAAATTTAACCATTTGCATAGCTTCAATATTTCCCGAATGCTCTTCTATTTTTGTTAACTTATTAAATTCAGAACAAGAACCTGGTGTAATAAATCCTAAAGCCCTAATCCTTTCAGCTATCAAATCAACAGCTAAAATCAATTCATTATATTGTGCTTCAAACATTAAATGCAATGTATTAAACATTGGTCCTGTTACATTCCAATGAAAATTTAGTGTTTTTAAATATAATGAATAACTATCTGCTAATAAATTTGCTAAACCATCAGCAATTTTTATACGGTCTGCATTTTCTATACCATCATTAATTTCTGTAAATTGTTGAATTAACATTTAAATCACCTTTCAAAATAAAAACTAAAGATGACATTTTACCAAATATAGCACAAATAAGTATTCTTTATTCTTATGCTAATTGTTAAATCTTTCCAATATGCATGATTCTACTTATAAATTTTTTTGATTTGTAGCAATTATAGCTTGCAAAAATTAAAAATTAACTATCATATTCTTATCAGATAAATATAAATTTATTAATAATATTTCTCCTAAATAATCTTTTTTATTGTCCATATAAATGTTATAATGTAGGATAGCATTGTTATAAATAAAACCATAATAAATTTATAGTGAAACGTAAGGTAAGACATTATGATAAATAGTAGTTTGACGTCATTTACACCTACATTGAAATCAAAAAAAATAGCATTTAATCAACTCAAAAATGATTTATTTCCTAAATCAGTTAAAGCTCATCTGTCAAAAAATGAAAAATCAACTATGAGTAATATAACAAATAACAAAGAATTGATAGATGAAAAAACTCATATTACAAATGAAAATATCAAAAAACTAATAGAATATATTTTTTCAGACAGTGAAGAACTATCTATTACAGAATTTGAAGATAATAAAAACTTGAATCCTATACTATCGCTTATTGACTTATTAAAAAAACATAGATCAAATAATAAAAACTATTATACCAAAAGTATAATTGATGTAGCAATAACTTTATATACCGCATATATTATTAACACTAAAGATGTGAATGATAAAAATGCAGGGTATGGTGGGTTAAAAAAAATTTTTGAGGATAGTTTTAAAGATAACTTTATAAACTTTCTTTGTATTACCTGCAAAATAAGTACAAAAGTAATAGATAAAATTAAACCTAAATATATTAAGCATGTAAAACTTCTTAAAGGAACTACATACCTAAAACTCAATAATTATATTTTAGATATAAATTCTGTTGCAGTTGATAATATGCAATCCCGTACTTTAGGACCATTAGACGAATTAAAGAATAGTACAATCAGAGATAATTTATCTTATGAAGAAGTAAAAGACTTAAAAAAAGAAGCAAAAGAATATTTTGATGAAATAATTAAAAATATAAAAACCATAAAGAGAAATAACCCAACTGCTAAAGAAGACAAACAAGATTTAATATTAAAGATTATTCATTTTCATAAAATGGTAAATATTTTCTCACGTAGATTCTCAGAGGGAAAATTTAACTATGTTAATTATATAGAAATCGCTGAAAAATCTGGCATTTTTCAAGGCTTACAAATAGAGTCTCAGCACGATAAACTTGAATTTATTAACCATAGCATTATGCTTAATTATAAGCATCATAAAGGAATGACTCTTAAAAGAATTTTTTTCAAAGCTCCATTATTAACTCTTTCTCTTGCTACCACAATTACTGGCATGATTATAGGTGCTATGAATGCAATCCCTATAATTATTGCAGCTGGTGGAATAGCGACTATTGGTATGTTTATCTGTTTTATGGTAAGCAATGTAGAAGGACTTGGATTTTATATTTTTTTATCTTTTAATGCAACTTCTCGATTCCTTGATTGCGGAGACAGATATGGCAAATATACTAATTCTACAACAGAATTATTTATTAAATTAACCCAAGCCTACAAAAATGAAAATAAATCCATAAATAAGAGCAATTATAAAAAAACAGAGTGCTGGGAACATACCATAATGAACTCTGCTATAAATGGGATTAATGATAATGAAAAGCATATAGTAGCAATGAATAATTTGCGAGATTGGACAACAAAAAAGAATAGAAATAAATTCCCTATATACGCAGCATGACCAATAAATTAAAAAATTCTTATAAATAAAGCTCAACAATGACAAGTTGTTGAGCTTTAACCTCACCCGCAATAAAATAGTAGCAAAAAATTTTATTTTTCTTACTTATTTAATTCATATATATTATATATTGCCGTCCTCCCCATCCAATTACCATAATTTACCTTATATAGCCATTTAGGGCATTGCGAAAATACTATTTTATTTGAAAATGGAAACTTATTTTCAGAAGCCTGGCCACAGGTTAGTGCCAATATGCATTTTTTATTTTTCTCGCAATTAATTTCATTGATATTATTAATTTTTTTAGAATCTAGGTTATTATTTTTATAAAAATCCATATCACTACCAACATATGATAAAAAATAATATTCTGTTGGTGTTTTATATGTATCATAAATATAGCGTAATACTGGCATCTCAGTTGATGGCGGCATTAAAAGTATAAGAAAAAGAAAACAATTCAAATACCACATAAATTTAGTAGTTTTAACCCAATGTGCAGCTACTTTATATTGAAATTTATCCTCTAAAATCTGTAACCCATATACTATACATAAAGGCATAATACTAAAAATCGGCACCATAAATCTAATTTCTTTATGGCCGATTAAATCATGACCAATTATAAATGTCAATAAAATCCATGTTAATACATTTTGTGGTTTATAAAAAAATACTAATAATGCACCAATTACATAAAATGGGCCAAAAGGTAAAATTGCTGCTGTCATATAAATATAATAATACCAAGGTTCTTCACCATAACCATTTACCTTATTTAATATTATATTTTGTTTAAAATAATTCCATGTAGTTAATGGCCAACCACCATAAAACCAATGATCTACGTAAACATTAGTTAAAAAAACTGTAACTAAAATAAAAAATATTAATATTAATAAATGCTTTATTGGCATTTTATTTATAAATATAAGCCATGCAAGTAACCCTAAAATTAAAAAAGCAATTTGAAATCTAGTAGTAAAAGCTAAACCTAAAAATACACCGCTTAGTAAATATTTTATATATAATCTATTAAACTTAAGAAATAATATTGAAAAACCAAGGAGAAAAAATTTTCCAGAAATATTTTCTGAACAATAATGTATATTATAATAAATATTTGCCCATGTTAGTAATGTTAATAATATAAACCATTTTCTATATTGTTGATTTGTTATAGTGGGTAAAAAAGCTTTAATAAAAACAAGAAGACTAATTATTGATAAAGCACTAGAAAAAACACGCATAATAAACCCAATAACAAAAGGGCTTGGCGTGGTAAACAGTGCATAAATTTTATAAATAAAATATATAATAATCACTTGAAAAGTCGAACGCATTTGATCATAAAATTCCCACGGCATATGAACAATTTTCATACCTATTTTATAAGCTGCAAATTGAAAAATTTGATAATATTCATCTGCATGAACATACCCCACATGGAAATAAGAAGCTATTAGATAAATAATTATTGTGATGTAAATATATTTTAATTTCATAATTAACTTTATAAAAAGATTAATAAAATAAGAAGAATTATTTTTTACAGGCAAGATTTTAGCACAATATAAATTATATTTTTAATTGAAAAAATAGTTAAACCTTATATTAATTTATTGTATAATATTATATATTAAAGGAAAGTAACAAAGTAAAAGGAAATTAGTGAGTAAAGTAGTAGTAGGATTATCAGGTGGAGTTGATTCATCAGTTGCAGCTTATCTTTTAAAAGAACAAGGTTTTGATGTTAGCGCTATTTTTATGCAAAACTGGGAAGATTCTGACAGCGATTACTGCACAATAAAGCAAGATAGTATTGATGCCATTAGCGTGGCTGACATTCTTGGAATTGATATTAATATTATTAATTTTTCTAAAGAGTATAAAGATAGAGTATTTAGCTATTTTTTACAAGAATACAAAAATGGTAGAACTCCTAATCCTGATATTTTATGTAACTCAGAAATAAAATTTAAAGCATTTTTAGAACATGCATTAAAATCAGGCGCCGTTGCTATTGCAACTGGGCATTATGTTGATAAAATAACCACATCTCAGGGCACATTTTTAACTAAAGCTTTTGATAGTAATAAAGATCAAAGCTATTTTTTATACCGTTTAAACCAACATCAAATTAAACATGCTATATTTCCTTTAGGAAAAATTACTAAATCCGAAGTACGTAAAATAGCTTCTAAATTAAATTTACCTACTGCAGAAAAAAAAGATAGTACTGGAATATGCTTTATTGGCGAGCGTCCTTTTAGAGAATTTCTGAAACAGTATATGCCTACAAAATATGGTAAAATGGTTACACCAGATGGTAAAATTGTCGGTGAACATATTGGATTAATGTATTATACTATTGGCCAACGAAAAGGTCTGGGTATTGGCGGTTTAGGTGATGCTTGGTTTGTGGCTGATAAAAATTTAGAAACTAATGAACTTATTGTTGTGCAAGGACATGCTCACCCATTACTTTTAAAAAAAGAATTAATTGCCAATCAACTAAGTTTTATCTTAGGGAAAAAACCAGCAGAAGGTAAATATACCGCTAAAACTCGTTATCGTATGCAAGAAGCTAAATGTACCTTAACATATATTGATGAAAACCAGTTAAAACTAGTTTTTGACGAATCACAATGGGCAATTACCCCGGGACAATCTGTAGTCATTTACGATGATACAATCTGTTTAGGCGGCGGTATTATATTATAAAATTTTAAAGGAACATTATGCACATTCCTCAGGTAGACTATAAATCAAAATCAGCAAGTATTGATTTTGCAAATTCATTAAAAAATACTGGTTTTGCCGTTCTTAAAAACCACCCTATTGACCAATCTTTAATAAAAGAAGTGTTTGCTGAATGGGAAAAATTTTTTCATGGTAACTATAAAAATAGTTATTTATACAATAATGATACGCAAGATGGATTTTTTCCAATAAGCGTTTCTGAAACAGCTGTAGGTTATTCTACAAAAGATTTAAAAGAGTTTTATCATTATTACCCTTGGGGACAATTCCCCAAAGAGTTATCTGATAAAACCATTAAATTATTTGCTCAAATGAATAATATTGCTATAGAGCTTTTACAATGGGTTGAAAATAATTTACCCTCCGATATTCGTAATAATTTATCTGAACCTTTATCACACATGATTAAAAACTCCAACCAAACTTTAATGCGTATTTTACATTATCCCCCATTAACAGGAAATGAAGATAAAAATGCAGTTCGTGCTAGTGCACATGGTGACATTAATTTACTAACAATATTAGTTGCCGCATCTGAATCTGGTTTACAAGTTCAAGATATTAATAACAACTGGCTTGATGTGCCAGTCGATCCTGGAATGCTTGCTATTAATATTGGAGATATGCTACAAGAAGCAACTAACGGTTTTTTTAAATCAACTCTTCATCGGGTGATAAACCCAACTGGAAATGATAGATTAAAATCGCGTTACTCAATTCCTTTATTTTTGCATGCTAGACCTGATGTAGTATTATCTAACCGCTATACTGCAGAGAAATATTTAAATGAACGTTTAAACGCATTGGGCATAAAAAAATTTAATTAAAAAGGATAAAATTTATGGCAGAAAAAAATACTAATTATGTCTCAGATACTACTAAATTTATTAATGAATTATTAAATAAAAATCCTCAATTAAAAAAAAAGCAAAAAATCTTAAGAAATACTTGGTGGGATAAAAATTTTATTGATTTAGATGAACAAAAGGATTTTAAAGAAAGTGATCTGCCTCAAAATGGCTATGTATATTTTACTTATAAAAGATAAAATAAATGTTTGATATAAAAACAAATATTACTAAAGATTTATATAATTATGCTATAAACTCTAGTATTAAAGAACATCCTGTATTAAAAAAATTACGTATGGAAACATCTAAATTAGCCACTTCTAAAATGCAAATTTCTGTTGATGAAGGGCAATTTATTGGCTTATTAGCAAAAATAATTAATGCTAAAAAATATTTAGAAATCGGCGTTTATACAGGTTATAGTTCACTAGTAATGGCTCTTAGTATGGGTAAAACTGGAAAAATTATTGGACTTGATAATAATAAAGATTTTATTAATATTGCAAAATCATTTTGGATTGAAGCAAATGTTGATAAACAAATTGATATAATGTTAAATGATGCTCTTATATCACTAGAAAAACTAGTTAATGATAATCAGGAAAATACCTTTGATATTGCTTTTATTGATGCTAATAAAAATGATTATTTAGAGTATTATGAATATTGTTATAAACTAGTTAGACCAGGTGGTCTCATTTTATTGGATAATGTTTTAATGCAAGGTCTTGTAATTGACAAAAATCCACCAAATTTTGTCAAAGCTATTAAAGAGTTTAATCAATTTATTTATAACGATAAGCGTGTAGAAATTAGCCTATTACCGTTTGCAGATGGTCTAACCATTGCTTTAAAAAAGGATTTATCATCATGGTGCGTAGAATCAGGAGAGAAAACAGTTTAGTTAATAATATGAATGTCGTTCCTTATATCGATGTAATGCTAGTACTATTAGTTATTTTTATGGTCACTGCACCAATGTTCGTTCCTGCTATAATTAATCTACCAAGTGTTGGTAAGGCTTCACAAATGAATAAAAGCCCTATTCAAATTAATATCAATAAAGAAGGCAATTATTCTATTATTCAAAATAGTAAATCTCAATCAGAAAATAATTTAGACAGTTTAGCCAATACGGTAAAAATTCTTGCTATTGGCGATACTGCGGTTGTAATATCTGCTGATAAAGAAGTAATTTATAACACTGTAATAACTGTTGTTGATAAACTATATTCTGTTGGTATTAAAAAAGTCGGTTTAGTTGTAAAAGAAAAAAATGGATAATCAAAAAAATTTATCTGGTATTATTTTTTCTATAATATTGCATATAATATTTTTTTTAATAATATTATTTACAATTCATAAATCTAATTTTTTAGTTCCATCTAGATCAAATGGTATTGAGGTTGAACTTATAACTCTTGAACAAATATCTCCAGTAAAACAAGATAATCTGCTAAAATCTACACAATCAATTAAACCTATTATTAATAATGCTGAAATAAATATTGATGAAAAAAAAGAAAATAAAATACAACAATTAAAACAAAATACAGAAGTAAAAGAAAGTAAACCAATAGAAAAAGTAAAAATTCAAATTAAACGTGAAAAAAAATCTGCAAAAGAAACTACTAAACAAGTTAATGATTTATTACATGGAATAGATACTAAAAATGGACATAATAAAGGGGTAACTACTAACGGTAATAATAGTGGCACCTCTAAAAGTAATAATCTAATTTCTGATTATGCAGATTTAGTAATTGAAAGGGTGCGCCCATTTGTTAATGTTCCAGATAATATGGACAGTAATTCTTTTGCTATTGTAGAAGTTACTCTTCTTCCTAATATGCAAATTTATGAGTTAAAATTAATACACTCAAGTGGTAATAGTTTATACGATGATAGTGTACAAAATGCTATTAGACGCGGGGCTAGCGTTTTTCCCCCATTACCAAGAGGCGCTAATTGGGCTGATTTCCAAACTATAAAATTAACATTTCGTCCATATTAATTTAACGGAGAACTCATGAAAAAATATTTATTTTTATTTAGTATATTTTTACCATTCTACATATTTGCTGAGCAAAATATAGAAATTGTAGGTGGAAATAATGTAAATATCCCGAGAGTTGCTATTGTTGATTTCACTAATGACTTGAATGATAATGATATAACAAATATTATTGTTAATGATTTAAAAATCACTGGTGAATTTTTATTAAATAAATATCCTAATATAGATATGGTTGAAAGCACTAATGAATATATTGTTTCAGGAAAAATAGAAAGCACAGTTTCAGTTTATAAATTAGCATATAAACTAATTAATAATAATGAATCAAAATCCATTATTCTTGATCAAAATATTGAATTTAACGCTAAAGATTTGCGTAAAAATGCTCATACTATTAGTAATAATATTTACCAAACACTTACCAATACTCCTGGTATATTCAATACTAAAATTGCCTACATTGCAACTTTGAAAAATAAGTATAATTTAATTGTTTCTGATTATGATGGTTATAATCCGTCTGTTTTATTATTATCTAAGTCACCTATTTCATCTATTAGCTGGAATAGCGATGGCTCACAAATTGCTTATGTATCACTTGAATCCGGAAAACCTGTAGTTTATGTGCAAGATATTTATAAAAAAAACCGATATAAAGTAGCAAATTTTATAGGTTCAAATTCATCACCAGCTTTCACTGCTGATGGATCAAAACTTGCAGTTACTCTAACAAAAGATAACGGTTCACATATTTATTTGGTAAATAACGCAGCTTTTAACCCTAATAGTTATGCCTCAAACATTATTAACTTTGCAACAATAGATACTGAGGCTTCAATTGCTAAAAATGGTAATATAATTTTTACTTCTAATAAAGATGGCGGCCCACAAATATTTTTAGCAGGAAATCCAGGTGAGTCCTCAACAAGACTTACTATGAATCTAGGCAATTATAATACTACGGCTCGCTGGGCTCATGATTTAAGTAAAATAACCTTTATTAATCGCACCGGTGGAATTCTTAAAACTTACGTATTAAATTTAATAGATAATACTGCTTATCCAGTTAGTGTAGATACTTCTCTAGATATGTCCCCTAGCTTTTCTCCAAATGATAAATTAATATTATTTTCTAGTAACAATTCAGTTTATATTGTTAATGCTCTAGGAACAGTACAAACAAAACTAAATATTTCTGCAGATACTATCATTGATCAATTATGGGCAAATAACTTCTAAATTTAACTTTATTTTAAACTTATTCTAAAGATTAATTTGATGTATCATTTAGTTTTTTACACATTTTCAATTTTATCTAACCAAAGATCAAGCATGTTATCCAATTCTTCTCCACCTATCAGATCATTTAATAATATGGGGCGCTTAGACATAGGATTTTTTGCTTCTCCAGTTGCTACTACTATCCATTCCCTCAATCTTTTAAGAAAATAAATATTATAAATATTACCAGAGTCCTTTAGAAATACATATTTATCTTCAAGTATTTCTTCATCCTTTAATTTATTAATATCGATTAGCTCTATGGGATCTGTATAAGATAAAAATATCATTGAACCATCAATATTAAACCTAATTGTACTATTATTATTAAAAATGTTTTTAAGTCTAATCAATTTTTCATTAATTGATCTATGCAATGGAAATTCTTCAATTGTATCTAGTTTATCAATTAAATTAACTTCTTCAAATATAATATCACAATTAGGGTAAGCATTAAAAAAGCTTATAATTTCATTTTTAACATTACGATTAAATCCGTTGTTCGCTAAAACAATTCTTCGTCGCGTATTACCATCTGTTAACCCCAAAAAAATACTTGGTATATCAGCCACTGAGATTGTTATTCTATTTTTATTTAAAGAAAAGACATTTAATTGACGTAAATTATTGAAAGCCCCCGGATGTATAGTCGTTATTTTATTATGATGTAATAATAAGTCCTCTAAAGATTGTAAACCATTGAAAATATTAGTTGGTAACTCCGTTAATTTATTTTCATGTAAAGATAAAGATGTTAAATTGTATAATCTATAAAATGCATTTGGGTGTATATTATTTATATCGTTATAAGAAAGATTTAAATGCTTTAATTTATATAATCCAGCCAAGTCATGCTCCCCAATTGATGAGATATTGTTTACTGAAAAACTTAGATCTTTTAAATTTATTAATTTATTTATTCCTTGTGGAATATTAGTAAGTGCATTATTTCTTAAATATAATCTTTCTAATTTAATTAAATCATCAAATGACCCCTCTTCAATATTTATTATTTGATTTTGAGCCAATTCTAAACTTTTTAAATTTTTTAGATTTTTAAATAAATGGGCAGGTACATTCGATATT
>CALMTA010000276.1 GCA_937872505.1 uncultured Neisseriaceae bacterium
ACAATCATATTATCTACATCAAGATTATCCGTAGTTCGTAGTTTTAATGTTATTATTTCTTTTTCATTTTCTGGTATATCGATAAAAGTTTTTATATCTTTAATGATATCTTTCATAGGAGCACCAGTTAGAGCATGGCAAGTATATATATCTTCAAAACTTGGTGAAGGATTTTTTGGATCATAGCAAGGGCGTAAATCTAGTAATCTAATACCATTATTTAATGTAGTTAAAATATTATCATGTTGAGTTATTGACCAAGGAGCTACTAAAGGATATATTTTAATTATTTTTGTTTTTTTGTGAAGTTCTTTAATCCTTTCTGGTACATACCATTGAGCTGATGTAGGGGTAATTCCATATGTGCCAGCATCATGACTATATGGAATAAAAAGTTGATAATATGGTTTATTTTCTATAACAGAAGCAGTATCATTCATCCAATGAGAAATATTATTGGCAATATTAATTCTTAGATAATCTGATTTGTAGCCCATATTTTCAGCTTGAGGTACACCGTTATATTCTTTTAAAGGGTCTGATATGAAGGGTACATATTCTGGAATAAATGGAGTTAAGGCTGCAGATATTATTTTAATGGCAAAATTAACATCAAGAGGATGCTGATCCATAGCGGTTGTAGTTGCGGAATTATAAGGTGTTTGTGGAAACATTATATATGATTGACTATAGTTATGATTAATGAAAGTAGATGTAACTATAGGTGGATTAGAAACACTATTAGAAAAATCATCATCTATCACAAGAATTTTAGTAAACCACGTAATTAAACCAAGGCTTAAACATACGTCATCATAAGGTTTAGAAGAGCATGAAAATATATCATTATTTGGGTAGGCAATAATATTATATTTAGCAATTTCTATATTTGAAACTTTATCAGTAATTTTTATAATAAGTGGACAAGAGTTTATAGGAGTATTATTATATAGAGGGTCAATAAAAATTGAAAGAATATTTCTTCTAAATTGGTTATTATTTTTTATATTATTTGTTAAATTTTCGCTATGTATAGAACAGGGTTTATTAGCATCTATAGTTACATTTATTTGTGGATCTATGTTATTGAAGGCATTAATACCAATTATTAATTTATTGCCAGCAAATGAAAAGTTACACAGAGCTAAAAATAAAATAAAATTTTTTATGGTAAAATACCTATAAATAATAAATTATTCTGATTCTGAATCAGAATCAACATTATTATTAATTTGAGCTTTTGCTTGTTCAGGTGTAGGTGCCATTTCTAAGCTAGAGATAGGAATATTATTTTCTGCTGGCATACCCATTAATATTCGTTCTCCAAATTGATCTTTATAAGTATAGCTAACAATATAGCCGTTTTGTACTTTTTCTTTTTTGTATTTAATTACACAATTTCTAGATGTCTTAGTTTCGTTTGTAGGTTTATTGACATGCTTTTCAACTTGCTGTCCTAAGAGTGTGCCTCCTACAGCACCTACACCTACTGCGACTGGGCTTGGAGCTATTGCATATCCGATTAAACCACCTGCAGCACCACCTGCTACTCCACCGATTATATTATCTTCATCCCCAGGTTTTTTTTGAATAGTATATTGCTTATTATAGCAGTATCTATATGGGACTTTTTGAGTAATCATGAATGGTTTAACAGAAACAATTTTTGCCATTTTATTATCATGTAAAAAATAAGTAATACTTAGAGTGGCAAATATTATTGCTGCTATTATTGATCCTATTATAATAAATTTAGTTTTATTCATATCTTTTCTCCAATATTGGGAATGAGATGAAATTAAGTTTTATATTTTTCTAGGGTTTTTATTATGTAATTTAAGATTGTATTTAAATTATAATTGTTATCTAATTTTGAAGAACGCTTTTTAATCAATTTAAAACATACCATGAAAATTAATAAAATAATCAAATTTAGAGAAATTATAAATAAAGAAATGTGGATATAAGAAAAATTTAGAGATAATAACCAGAAGAAAATTAGCATTTGCATGGAAAACCAAATGCTAATTGAAATTATAAAAACTATCATTGTACATATAATAAAATTATTTAGCTTTTTTTTAAGTAAAATCTCAAATTCTCGAGTTTTTAAAGAAAATTTTAGATAAATAGTTATCAAAAAATATGTAGTAGTTATAAATTTTATAATTTTATTCACGTAGTTGCTACTTCAAAAAACTTAATATTTTTATTAAAAAAATATTTTGGAAATTATTACACCAGCTAAAACACTAAAACCAATTGCTTTCCAAGGATTTTCTTTTGCATATTTGCTTATAGATTTTTCTAATTTAATAGATTTATCTTTAAGATCTTGAGATTTATCTTTTACTGATTCAATAATTTCTTTTATATCATCAAGGTGGGCAAGTTCTTCTAATGATTTATAATGTTTAGTCATAGTATACTCCAAAAATATGAAAGGTTTATTTAGAAAATAATTTTGAAATAAATAAACCTGCAAAACACTAAAACTAATTGCTTTCCAAGGATTTTTTTAGTATACTTATTTATAGATTTTTCTGTTTTGACAGATTTACTTTTAAAATCCACAGATTTATCTTTTATGGATTCTTTAATTATTTCAATAATTTTTTTTAATATATTTTATAGGAGACAGTTTTTTTAATGATTTTCTATTTCTGATAAACATAATATGCTCCAGAAACTATTTTTTAATAATGTAATAATGAATAAGCACCATTGTATCACATAGTAAGAATTTATTCCAAATTTATTAATTTTTTTGATTGATAAATTTGTCTGTGGTAAGTACATAGGCATATTTATTTGATTAATGTAAAAATGGTATAATAATGCCCATAATTACTATATATGGATTTATTAATAATGCAAAATAATTTTTTTTTAGAACTTATTCCGTTAATTGTTTTTTTTGTGATTTACTATGTTACAAAGGATATTTTTTTTGCAACAGGGTTTTGTATAGCAGCGAGTTGGTGTCAACTTTTGCTCTATAAAATAAAAATTAATCACATAAGTAAAAACACTTGGATTAGTACTATTTTAATTACAGTTTTTGGTGGATTAACTGTTATTTTACATAATAAAACTTTTGTTATGTTAAAACCTACAGTATTATTTTGGTTAATTGGAATATCATTGTTAATAGGGCAAGCAATTGGTAAAAATATGATTAAATTGACTTTTAATAAAGAAGTAGATTTATCAGAGAGAATTTGGAATCGTTTAAATATTGCTTGGGGTTTATATTTTATTTTTCTAGGTATATTAAATTTATTTATAGCCTTTAATTTTTCTGAATATATGTGGGTAAAATTCAAAGTATTTGGTAGTTTAACTTTAACTTTTATTTTTACTTTAATTTGTATAGCAGTTGTAAGTATTTATAGAAAAAAGGCTTAACCTTTATTATGAATACCAGACATATTGCTAGAAAACGATTTAGCCAAAATTTTTTAATTAATGAATTTGTTATCGAACAAATTATAGAAATAATTAATCCTCAAAAAGAGGATTTTTTAATTGAAATTGGTCCTGGTCTAGCAGCATTAACTATGCCATTATTAAACTATATTCAAAAATTACGGGTGGTAGAAATTGATCGAGATATTATTAATTATTTAAAAGAAAAATTTGATGTTAATAAAATAGAGATTTTTTCTGCAGATGCTTTAAAATTCGATTTTACATTTAATAATGAAAAAATTAGAGTAGTGGGTAATTTACCTTATAATATTTCTACCCCATTATTATTTCATTTAATGAAATTTAATAATATATTAGACATGCATTTTATGTTGCAAAAAGAAGTTGTATCAAGAATTTGTGCCAAACCCAATAGCCATGAGTATGGAAAATTGACTGTTATGTTACAATATAAATATAATTGCGAAAAAATGCTTGATGTAGGCAAAGAATGTTTTAAACCTCAGCCTAAAGTAGAATCAGCAATCGTTAAAATTATGCCAAAGCCTAACGCAGATTGGGAAGGAGTTGATATTGTAAAATTAGAAAAAGTTGTAGGTTTAGCATTTCAACAGAGAAGAAAGACTATCAATAATAGTTTAAAACAGCTCTTTGATAAGAAAAAATTAAATGATTTAGGAATAGATGAAAATAAACGAGCTGAAAATTTAACGATTAACGAATATAAAATACTAGCTAAAGCTATAGGAAAAAATTAATATGACACAAGAAATCATTCAAGGTATTAAGCAAAGAAATGAAAATAAATTATCGCGTATTCCTATAAAAATTATTCCTTTAGGAGAGACTTTAAAAAAACCGGAATGGATTAGAGTAAAATTACCTACAGGTGAAAAATTTAATGAAGTAAAGAATTTATTAAGAGAGCACAACTTGCATACTGTATGTGAAGAGGCTAGCTGCCCTAATATTGGAGAATGTTTTAATA
>CALMTA010000277.1 GCA_937872505.1 uncultured Neisseriaceae bacterium
TTTGATACTTTTTAGTCATATATTTTTTATTCTGTATCATAGTTATTTAATATTTAAGTAATCTTTTAAATTTAAAATTTGTAAAGGAATAATTTTATAAGAATCATTAATATCATTTATCCATATTAATTGTAAACTTTCAACTAAATCTTTTTCAAACATTTCTTCTAAACAGTATTTATAAAAGTTTAATTGTAAAGTATAATGATTGACCTTTGTTGATTTAAATTTGTGAAAAGGTTTATTAAAATAACCACTATCTTTCTTGTGTAAATCTTCATTAGTCTTAAAATCTATTATAGCTAACTTATTAGTTTCTTTATTCCACAATAATCCATCTAATGTACCTGCTAATTTAAGTTTAGTTGAAAAAACTCTTATTTCACTTCCTATAAAAATATAATTAGATTTTAAATTATTAAAATAATCTATAATAAAATTATGCTCTTTTATCTTAGGTTCATCAAAATAAGGAAAAGTTTGAGCGAATAGGTGAATGTAAGTACCTTTAGCCGCTGCCATATCTCGTTTAGCTCCCCATAATTCAACATAATATTCTGCTTTTCTTTCATGTAGTGTGTTATATAAACTGTGTTTAGTGTTAAAAGTTTTACAAAGTTTAGAAGCTATTTTATAAGTTTCAAATTTCTTTTTGTAATTATCTATGTAAGAACTTACTGATGATAATTCAAAAACATCTAAAAAGTATTTATGCTCTTTAGGTAAAAATTTAATTTTCCTTGATTTCTCATGTATTTTGTATAATAATTTATCTTGTATTTCTTTATCAAAATTTTTATGCATTTATTATTTCGTTTATTGTTTCTAATTCACATTTATTTAATTGGCGCAATATAGGAAATTTAGCAGAGTTTTTTAAACATATTTCTGCACTACAACATTTGTAATAATTTATCATTTTGTTGAATAAATATTTAACTTTATATTCTTCAATATTTTGCAAATAACTATATCTTTTTATTATGAAATTTAATTGACACATAGTTTATGATTTATTATGATTATTAAAATTTTTCGTTACTTTATTAACATAATCAATACTATTTATTTTATTAGTTCCTACATATTCCTCTAAATTATTTTCTGCTAATTGTCTTCTTGTACCTTCCCACCCTTGAAAATGGACTAAAGCAGCTAATTGTTTTACTGATAAATTATAGTTAGGAAACTCTTTTTTTAATTTAATTGCAGCAGGTATTAAAGTTTCATACATCCATTTTCTTGCATAGTCTTCTTGAATATTTATATTATTAGCAAATTCGTCCCAAGAAACACCATATTTTTCTTTTACAGCTTTTTCATGCCATCTTTTTACAAATTGATATTTTCCTGCAGCATTTGTATCTTCGTTATAAGCATAAGGATTATTACTACTTTCAACAGTTGCTAAAGAGCTTAATAGGTCTTCCGTATAATCAATTATAGAATTAGAGAAATCTTGAGCAGCTTTAAATGGTACATTTCCAAAAGCAGTTATTGTTATATTAGGTCTATTAACAATAGGTTCTACATTTTCTTTTACAGTAGGATTATTTTGTTCTTTTACTAAATCACCTAAAGTTCTTTTACTACCACTTGAATTGTCGTTAAACATCCAATTTACTTTATTTATCATAGGAGGACTTCCCCCCGCATCAAATTTATCTATTAAACCTCCCATTTTTAAAGCAAATATGTTATTATATTTATTTCTAAAAAAAACTTGTTGAGGTTTTGCAAATTTTTTACCTCTCTCTATTTTACCATATTTACTTATAATCCCTTTATATTTTTCATCCCCTAAAGGTCCACCAAAAGATTCCGCACCTATTCTTCCTCCTGTTTCATATCTTTTTCTTATTGCTAATTTTTTATTCATATTTCCTCCATATTTTTTTTTCTCATTGTTGTTAATAATTAATGTGTTAATAAGTTTTTTGTTAAATTTTTTTTCAAAATTTAAAGAATCAATATAAGTTTCAAAATCTTTGTTGCTTAAAGTACTTGCTTTATTAAGCATAATCTGTCTTGTTTCTTCATCACCATTTTCCCATAAGTCATTTCCTACCATCATTCTAATATTATCTGCATTTATCTCTTTTTGTTTTTGAGTCAATACAGAATTAACTCTTACAGCGTGTAAGGCTTTTAGACTTTTTCCTAATCTTTTCCGTTCTTCTCTTTCATTATCAATTATTTCATTTATACCTAACCCTACTGCACCTACTGCTGATCCTACAATTGTTGATTTGCCTAATGTAGTATAAGTATTATGTATTTTATCTAATTTTTTGAAACGTATTGCTAATTCATTGTATTCTTTTTCAAAGATTTCTTTTTCTTTTAAAATATTTTCTATTTGTTTTTCATACTCATCTATTTTTGATTTAATAAATCTTTCTCTTTGTTCTTCTGTTACAGGTTTATTTTGAAGTTCATCAATTAACTTTTGTCTTTTTTTTATTAAATTATCATACTGATTAGAAGCTTCTCTATATCTATTTCTATTTTTTTCAAGACCACCATTTATTAAATTTTGCAATTTATAAAATTCAGCTTTTGTGTCAATAGAACTTATTTCATTATGTTTTTGTCCAAATTGTTTAAAAGTTTCTTTTCTCTCCCTGTAAGATTTTAGTGCATTATGTTCTTTAAAAAGAGCTATAGTTAAATTATCTAAATCTTTATCAAAAACTCCTAAGTCAGTAGAATATAAAGAATTTCCAAAGTTACCATTTATAATAGCTTTAGTTTTTAATTCTTGACCAACTTCTTTTAAAAATGGTTGCATAATATCAACTTCCGCATGTCGAATAAACAATAAATCAGATGCTTTTTTAATATCTTTTGTATCTATACTATATTTAGCTCCTATTTTTTTTATACTTTCTAGCTCTTCTTTATTAAATTCATATTCCCCACTAGTTTTTTTTCTTATTTGAAATAAATAATCATCTATATTTTTAATAGAGTCATCATATAATTTAAATTGTTTTGAACCAATTAAACCATAAGTTATATGTGCAGGATAACCTAGTTTAACTGTATTTAAACCATTGCCCATAGCACTTGCTCCTATACCTTTCCAAGTTATAAAAGAATCTACAACATCTTCTATAGTTTTCAAATATTCAGTATTCCAATTAACTTGTCTATTATAAATACTGTTATTTATATAATGATCGTTTAAAGCTAATTGCATTCTTTCAGGTTCCTTAGCTACTTTTTCTATATCACCTATAAACTCTATTTTTTCTAATATTTTCTTATTTTTTTCTATATCTGAAAATTCACTAATCGGAAATTGTTTTCCAACATCTCCTTTAGAACCTACTATAGATTGCGTAAATTTTAATTGAGCTTCTTTTACTTTTTCAACATTACCATAATTAATATAGTAATCTATTCTATTTATATGTTTTTCTTTATTAGAATTTATACCTCTTAGGGTAGTAGAACTAGTTTCATAAGAGTCCATAATAGTTTTAAGTGTTGGATCCATAGCTTCAACTAATTCTTCCGCTGTCTTATTTATTTTAATAGATACATCACCTATATTTTTACCTTCTTTAAGCGCTCTTTTAATAGCTTCCTGACTTGCTTTATAATATTCATCAGGAAAAAATTGTCTAAATAGTTGTACAGCTTGAAACCCTTCAGCAAATCCGTCGACATCATTGTCTATAATATTAACATCTATTTTACCTGCTTCACCCAATTTTCTATCTATAATGTGCGCTATTGCAGGTCCATTAGGATAAAAGTCTGGAAATTTTTCACTTATTTTATATTTATCATAATCACTTCTTGCCATTATAATATCTATATCATTAGTAGAAGTAGCTAATCCAGCTTTTGTAACTCCAACAGAAGACCCTATAGGTTTAGAACCTGGAAACTGTTCTTCAACATACTTCATATTATCATTTAATGTTTCTACATATTCTGGATTTACTTCAAATTCTTTAATTTTATTAGCTTCTCCTGATAAATTTTGAAATATAAGTTGTTTTTTATCATTTAAACTATAAAGAACTTCTTTGTCTTCATTATTTGAATAACTTACTTTTATGGGAACTTCTTCTCCTGTTCTAAAATTAATTAACTTTTCTGGTGTAGAATTATCTGTCGTTCTAACAGCTTTGCTTTTTATAAAATTTGATCCGGCACTAGTTTTATCTGAAACTAAAATACCATTTTCTAAAATAGTTATATTTTGAGGTATAGTTTCAGGTTTATATACAGTTTCTCTGTGTAAAGCTTTTTTTATTCTTTCATTTCTATCATAAGATATAGATTTTAATTTACTATCAACTTCCATACTATATAGTCTGTCTGTATAATAAGGATCTTGATTCTTTAACTCGTCTATTTTTAGTTTAGGATAATTAATACTAAATTTATTAGTATTGTAGTTTAAATCTATAAACATATTCCGTTGTAAATTATCTAAATCATTCATTAAATGATAATTAAAAGCATCTTTAATATCTTTAATATGAGATTTACCTAACTTTAATAAGTCAGGTCCTTTTTTAACTAAAGACTTAATAAGTCCAGGTCCAACAAAGTTAGTTGCATCAGTAACTGCATCAGCTATAAATCCTGCATCATTCTGTTTACCTAATAAACCTTGTTTTAAAGTATAATTTTTTCCTTGAGCATCTTTAAAATTAGTAGCTCCAACAGCATTAGTCAAACCTTGTAATGGCTTAGATAAATAACCAAATCCTCCTTCTACAGCATCCCATAAAGAGCTTTCTTTAGCTTCTTGTTCAGTATAGCCATTTCTTCTTGCTACAGGACTTCCTGCTTTTTTAAAAGCTGTAGGAGGAACTAATCCTCTAAATGGTGAAAAAGTGCCTTGAACTAATTTATCTAAATAAGTCTTTGAAGTTTTATCCCAAGTATCACTTTTTCTTAATATTTCTCTTTCAGCATCAGATAAACTATACATATATCTATCTGCTGTTAAATTATTAGTATAAGGCTTAGTAGTTAATATTTTAGATGCTATACCTTCTTTAATAGCATAATCTTTATATTCATTATAATTAGCTAAAGAAGATTTATATCTTTTAGGTAAAAAAGTTTTGAGAAATTTATTTCCTTTATATTTAGGATAGATTTTTTCTAATCTTTCTTTTTCAATTAACCAATAAGGCTTTTCATTTTCAACTGTAAATGTAGGTAATTCTACTTGAGGTAAACCTTCTTCAATAGGTAAAATATTATCCTTTTTTAAATCAGTTGAACCTACTTGATACTTTTTTTTTATTCTAAGTTTATCTATATTTTTTAAATCTTTAATTGAAGATTTATTTTTTTGATTTATCATAATTTAATTATCAATAAATTCCATATTTACTTTTTGTTATTTTTCTAAAAG
>CALMTA010000278.1 GCA_937872505.1 uncultured Neisseriaceae bacterium
AATTTAATAAATCATTTGAATATAAATCTGATTTTATTCCTATTTGCAAAGCATTAATAAATTTGCGTTTATAAAATTTCTCAAATTCAATTTGATCTAAATCCATTTCAAAAACTTCTTCAATTGAGAGTAAACTAGCATCTACATTTGGTACTCCTATATTATTATAAAATCCTCCACAAAGAATTAATGTTGCAACTAATTCAGGATGATGAGCAGCAATATATTGAGCTGCAATACTACCAAAACAAGAACCTACAATATGAATATTATGTGTATAACCTAATGCGTTTAAGGTATTAACATAGATATTGCTAACACTTTTAGTATCTAGGACTTTTATTCTATTACTCAATCCATATCCTGGAGCATGCAATACAATAACCTTAAACTGTTTTGATAAATATAAAAATTGATTGTACCACACTGGAGCAGTTAATGCGACAGGGGCAATAAAAAATATGGGTTCACCTATGCCCATTACAAATAGCTCCACCATAGTTTGCTCATTCACATGATGGATTATATGACAAAAACTCCGCTTACTTAATAATTCAGATTGATTAATATTATTTACTTTAGATTTATTATAAAGATTAGCTGTACGAAATTTGTTTCCATAATCAAATAGGTACGTCAAAATATCTTCCTCCAATTTGATTTCACTAATCAATTGAAATTTATTTGATTCTTGTTGTAGATTTATTGACAAATATTTTGCAACCTGATTTACTTTATTATCTATCAGATATTCCGCAATAGATCGAATACTCATATTATCAAGAAGTAAAGTTCCCGGCAAACTACCCAATTCATCTTCTAAAGCTTTATGAATATTAATAACAATTAATGAATCTACACCATAACTTGCAAGAAATTCCTCCGCTTCTATTACTGATGATTCAATTTTTAAAGTTTTAGCAATAATATTAATTAACAGTAATTCCAGCTTTTCCTGATCAGCTTTATTTAAATTTATTTCAATATTTGGTTTATCTAAAAACTCATTTCTCAGATTATTAGTTTGTTGTAATACAATTTTATGACTTGTAGCATTTTCTAAAACTATAAGACCCATTTTCGCCAATACGTGTTCACTAACATCAAGTGCTAACAATTGAGGAATGTTGCTTGACAGCACTCTAGTTAATGCCTCCATACCAACAGCTTCAGATATTGGATTGATCCCCTTTTGTCGTAAAATTGATTCTGCACCCCTATCATTATCTTCCCAGAATCCCCAACCAATAACTTTAACATCATATGGAACCTTTAAAGAATTTAATAAATAATCTGCAATTTGGTTTTGAAATAAGCAAGCAGCAGCATATGACCCCCAACCAATATTACTAACATACGCTTCTGCAGAAGAAAATAAAATAAAAAATTTAATTTGATTAAAATATGACATCATATTAGCTAGATTTATAGTTCCTCGGGTTTTTGCTTCAAGAGAATTTTCTATTGAGCTTCGAGTTAAATCTTTAGTTATTGAAAATTTATAATTCATAGCTAAATGGAATACTCCATCAAGTTCAGTTGTTTTTTCTTTTATTAATTGGACTAAATTTGGATAATTATCATTGGCAATATCAAAAGGTATGTAATGACAAATTGAGCCTAATTCTTTAATTTGTAACAAAAGATCTTCGATTGTTTTATCAGAATTTTTACGACCAATAATTAATATTTTTGCTTTATGATTTCTAGCAAGAAATAAAGCAAGTTTACGCCCAATATTTCCTGTACCACCAATAAGAAGATATGTTCCACTAGTTATTAATTTGGTTTCCTTAGATGGTAATACGTCACAAAACTCAAAAACTAATTGATGGGGGACCAATTTTCTAATTGTAGTTACCCCCAAGCCATTAATGTTATATTTCATAGCATAAGCAACTTTGATTTGTTCTTCGAATGCTTGTTCTAGTTTTCCAAGACCAATGGTCTTATCAATTTCAAAGTCAAATATGTTTACATCTAAATGCTTATTTTCTCGTGAATAACTTCTAAATAATGCAGGGAATAATGTTCCATAAACTGAAGAAATTTCATGAGAATCAAAAGTAAAAGCACCACACGTAATTAAATCAATCGATCTAAGATTTAGCTTTGTAGAATATAATGCTATGCTAGTCAAAATTCCTACCACTGCAGTATATGTTTTTATCACATTATTTAATGTATTAATTTTATTTAATTCAAATAAAATATCAAAATGAAGCACAAATATAATTTTGGTAGATTTTAAATTCATGTCTAAAATTTTATATAATATTACTTTATCATCATCATCTACATTCAGTTCCCATATATTGTTTGTAATTAATCTGGTTTTTTTATTGCTTAATAAAATTTCAGTTGAATTATTACTATTTAAACTATGCTTAATTTTATTTTTAAGTAAAACTGCTTCTTGAGTATATACAAATATAATATTCTCATTAGTGGCTATATTTATATTGTCTTTTTTTAAATCTATTGATGATTTCTTTTCTGATTTTGTTATTATAGGAATCCATGATGGTTTTAAAAACAATTTTTCTGGAAATTGACTAATATTTTGAATATTATCATTACTGCCATCTACAATTTTTATTTTTTGATTCTGTAATTTTTGTGGATCAACCCAGCAGCGTTCTTTTTTAAAACTATATCCAGGAAGAGAAATCTTTTTAGGTTTTTCATTTACATAAAGCTTCTGCCAATCTAATGTTGCTCCATTAATCCAAAGTTCCAATAGTTTTTTATAACGTTTATGTGAAACCAATAATTGAAAATCTGCAGGCTGCACAATAACGTTTTCAATAACAGTAGCAACATAAATATTTATTTGACTCTTATCTGTCAAATAATTTTTTAATGTTGTTAATAACTCAGCATATGAATCAACTAACATTGCTAGCCGATATTTCCAGTGCTCTCTTCCAGTTTGCAATGTAAATGCAATACTCGGCAAATAATGATCCAAATTCTTATTATCTAAAGAATTAGAGCCTTCCGATTTCCCCAAAGCCAAAAACATTGATTGGATTAATTCATCAACTGTTTTAAATTCATTTGGGTTAATTATTATATTTTTATGATTGAGCTTATAGCAAGTTTGCCGAATAATTTCAGAAATATCTTGATTCGTAGCATCCAAATCTTCCATAGAATCATTTAGGCTTATAAAAACCTCTTTAATTCCTAATTGATTTTCAATGCTAGCAAAAATATTTTTTTGAATATTTTCTTTAGAAAAATTTTGTTTACTTTCAAAATGATTTGCCTTATCATATTCTAGTAGCTCATTTTGTAAATACCCTAATAGTAATTCAGCAGATTTTTTTAATTGCTTCTCAGAGTTTGACGATAATAAAATAATATATGGTGGCTTTAACTGTGAGTCAAATTTATTTAAAGAGTATTCTTCAAGAATTATATGTGCATTCGCACCTCCAGCACCAAAAGCACTAACTCCAGCTCTGCGAGGAAAAATTTGATTATTACCATTGGTATCTTTTTGCGTAACCTGATACCAATCCTCAAGAGTTTTTTGCAAATAAAATGGAGTCTCTGAAAAATTTATATTAGGGTTTTGTACATCGCAATGTAATGAAGGAACTAATTTGCGATATTTCATTTGTACTAATACTTTTGCAACTCCAGCAAATCCAGCAGCCGACTCTAAATGTCCAATATTGGATTTTACAGAACCAATTGAGCAGAATTGTACATCTTGTGTATCCAATTTAAAACATTCAGTTAAACCTCTAATTTCAACTGGATCACCTAATTTAGTTCCAGTTCCATGTGCTTCAATGTAGCTAATAGTTCGCGCATTTATAGCGGATTTGGTTAAAGCTTGACGAATTAACTTTGTATGAGATTTTGGATTTGGAACAGTATAGCCATTAGTTTTTCCACCATGATTAACTGATGACCCTTTTATGATACCATAAATATAGTCACCATCTTTTTGAGCAGTTGTTAAGGGTTTTAGTAACAAAGCGCCAACTCCGTCCCCTGGGACATACCCATCACCATTATCCCCAAATGATAAACATCTTCCAGCTTTAGCTGCAAAACCAGTTTTACTTAAAAATACATATTTATTCGGATGAACAGTAATATTTACTCCACCAGCAATTGCTAATGTACATTCCCCATCTCTAATACTTTGACAAGCAAGATGTATGGTAGTTAAAGAAGATGAACACATTGTATCTATAGCAATACTTGGACCCTCAAAATTAAAAAAATAAGAAACTCTATTAGCGATAGATGCATAAGAAGAACCTGCACTTGCAGTATCTATGCCATATAATTGATATTGTCCCCACATAATACCAACATACACCCCAACTATCTCTTGTGATAACCATTGTTTTGTATAACCAGCATCTTCAAGAGTATGATAAACAGTTTCAAGAAATAAGCGTTCTTGCGGATCAAGTGATTCAGCCTCTAATTTTGAAATATTAAAGAATAAGGAATCAAATTTATCATAATCAGCTATAAATCCCCCATGGTTTAGATAAGAGCTACCAGAAACCATTCTATCAGTATTATATATATCTTTATAATTCCATCTTTCGGATGGTATTAATTCTATACAATCTTTGCCATGTTTTAAATTTTGCCAAAATTCATAAATGTTTTCTGCCTGTGGAAATCGACCGGCTAGTCCAATAATAGCAATATCATCACTAGTTTTATTGACATTATCGCTTAAAACACTAATTTCTTTTTGTTTTATTGAAGCACTTTCCTCACTAGTTGTATTAAATAATGAAATTCTATCAATATGTGTATCTATAAAATATTCAGCAAGTTCAGAAATGTTATTAAATTCAAAAAAAAGGGTTTTAGGTAATGGTCCAAAGTCTAGTTCTAATGATGCGTTCATTTCAGCAATAATCAGAGAATCTATCCCCAAAGTTTCAAAACCAGCCTCATATTCAATTTTATTATGAAGAATTTTAGTAAAATCTGCAATTTTATTTTTTAAATACAATCGTATTTTTTCATGTAACTGATCCATTCTACATCCTTATTTAATACATACATGTGGGTATTGATAATTAAATATTAAATCTTCTAAAATATTAAATCCTAATAAATTATCGATAGGAACCATACCAGAAGTTTTAATATAATTTTCAAGATTTTTTTCTGATAGTTTCATGCTACCATCTTGCCAAACAGGCCAAGATATTGCAACAATCCTAAAATTATTTTTTTCATTTTTATTAAGATGCTCTGCATATAAATCTAAGAACTTATTTGCATATGCATAATCTACTTGACCTAAATTACCAGTACACGAAACTAAAGAAGAAAAGTATACCAAAAATTTTAAATTATTTAGTTTGCTAACTATTTGATAAATATTAATTGCCCCAATTACTTTTGGGAATATTACTTCTAATGCTTTATCTGCAGTTTTAAGTATAGCTAAACTATCATTAATAATTCCAGCACAATAGAAAACTCCAGCAATTGTTTTATATTTAGCTATTATTTGCTCCATTACATCTTTCAACTCATCAAAAACATTGACATTGGCTGCATAAAAATCAAATGACTCATTAACAGGTTTATTTCTAGCAATTATTACTACTGTTGAGTTATGGGTTTTAGCTAAAAATTTTGCTAATTGTAATCCTATTCCTCTGCTCCCCCCAACAATTATATAAATATCATTAGTAAATTTGGTAGACTGACTGTTCAGGGATACGGCTGAAATTTTAACTAAATCAAAAAATTTCAATTGATAATTTATATCTACGGTAAAAGCAATTCCAGAGTAACTATTTTGTAATAATATTTGTGATAGTTGTTGAGTTTTACTCAATATTTTTTTTATTGATACCCCATTTAAACCAAGAATTTTTATTATAAGTAGATGGTTCTCTTTCATTAAACTTAGCATATACCCTTCAAATGAAGACATTAAGAGCTTATGTATGGATGGGGTGATTGGAAAACTTAGCATAATAAACAACTTTGATTTAACAACAACTTTACTTAAATAGCTAAAAATTTTATGTATTTTACTAAATTCATATTCCAATATTTGCAAAGCATGATCTTTGCCACTATACTCACTATAAATTACAATTGAATTTAATCCTTGTAACAATAAGTCTTTAAAATATATACCTAAATTACTCATTTTACTAAAATTATCCTGTCGACTAGTCAACACAAATGAGTTATAATAATTTGCTACATCTGTTGATATATTTACGTAAAGAAACTTATACATATCATTACTATCATAATTTTTTTTATCACCTAATTGCAAAAAAAGTTTTTCTTGATACTGATAATACTGAACTGGAGGTCTATGCAAAATTGATTGTGGCTTTAATAAAGAACGCCCAACAATTCCTTGCATATAAATTAATAAATTACAGTTATTATCATATATAAAAGCATCATATTTAGGTAATTTAATATTTTTTTGGTGAATGATTTTTATTTCAATGTAACCATTTATAAAATTTATTGATTGCATAATTTTCAGAATATCAATTGCAAATGGAACTATTGGTATTTTAGAATTTCCATATTCCAATAAATAGAACAGCGAAGATGCTTGAAGTGCTGCATCCATAACGATACTTCTTTTTTGTGAGTGAGGAATTAGTTCATCCAACTTAATTTGAAACAATGCACTGTTTTCCAGAAAAAAAGCTTTTTTAATCGTTCTAAACGGCTTACCAAGTTCAACTCCTATAGAAATAAATTTATCATAACATTCTTGTTGCGTATACATATGAATCGAATTATTTTGATAATTACTTAGATCCAGCGATTGATTAAGTATCATCGTATTAGAAAAACCTATATTTATTGTAAAGGATATTTTTGAATGCATATCAAGTAAACTAAGTTCAACTAGATATTTATTTTCTTCTTTAGATGTTAAATTAATAAAAATTTCCATGCCATGTAAGTCTAAATAAATTGGAGATTGCCAAAAAATATCTTGGACAGATAATATAACATTTCTATCAATAAGTTGTGAATGTAAGTGTTCAAGTGCCCAATCAATTATTACCATACCTGGCAAAATAATTTTATCAGCAATTTTATGTTCTATTAGCCAAAGCAACTCATTTGTAGTTAGAGATATTTTTTGCTGCAAAACTGAAAATCTTGGCAAATTTACTTCATTAGGTTTCTTTGGCCAATATTTGTCCTTTTTTAGAACTGATATTGGTATATTTATACGTTTAACTTTATCTAAAAATTTAATTTGCTTCCAAGTATCACCTTGCAACCATTTAATTAAATCCATTTGTATATTTTTAGATAAAGCGGTATTAGATAATAATTCAATATTTTGCATATCAAATATGTATGATGAAGGTTGTTTCGTTCTAATTGCCCTTAAGGCTGACTTTAACTCTTCTAATGTTGTGCAAATTACTAATTTACGATAACAAAAATGATGCCTTCCTAATTGTAATATATATTCAAAACTTTCTTTAGAAATTTCATGATTTTCTAAATAAATAAGTAATTGATTTATATAGCTTTCTAATTCAGTTTCATTTGATCCAGTCAATGTAAATATAGATAGATCATTATATATCGTCGATGGTTGCGGTTCTTGTTCAACATATTCAGACAAAACCACATGTGAATAAACCCCTCCAAAACCAAATGAACTTACCCCTCCAATTCTAGGTAAGACTTGCCCATCTATTACTGGAGCAATCCAGTCTATAGTTTCAGTAGGCAAAAAAAACGGGGTAGATGTAAGGATGATATTTGGATTTATCTCTTTAATATGCAATGTTGGAGGAATTTTTTGATGCTTTATTGACAATACAAGTTTAATAAAACCAGCAATACCAGCTGCAGCCTCAAGATGACCAATATTACCTTTAACACTACCTAGTGCACAGAACTGATGTACAAATTCATTATCACTATTTAAACGCTTAAAGGCATTCGTTAATCCATTAAACTCTATTGGATCTCCGAGTGATGTGCCTGTTCCGTGAGCCTCAATAAAACCAATTTGCCTAATATCCACATTTGTTTTTTTATAAACATTATATAATAATTCAGCTTGTCTAACTGGATTAGGGGCAGTTAAAGAATTTGATTTACCTCCATGATTTACTCCAGTTGCCTTAATAATTGCATAAATAGAATCCTTATTCATAACAGCACTCTCAGTAAATTTTAAGAATACCCAAGCAAATCCCTCACCCCTTACATACCCATTAGCATTATTTGCAAAAGCCTTACATTTACCATCAGAAGATAACATTCCTAATTTACTAAGACTAATATGTGGATTTTGATCTAATAAAAGATTTGTTCCTCCCACAATAGCAAAATCACACTCCTTATTACGCATTGATTGTACTGCTCTATGAATAGCTACTAAGGAACTTGAACAGGCAGTATCTATTACTTCGCTAGGACCAGACCAATCAAAAAAATATGAAATGCGATTAGCTAAGATTGTAGGCGATACTCCAGTTAATGCAAAAGCATCTGAAGCTGGCAATTTACTTATTACAGCCCTCTCATACTCATCACCTGTTGCACCAATAAAAACTCCAACTGCAGCCCCATATAATTCTCTAGGGTTATAACCAGCATCTTCAATAACACCCCATGCCCCCTCCAACATTAAACGTTGTCGTGGATCCATTAAATTTGCTTCTCTAGGTGAAATATGAAAAAAACTAGCAGCAAAAATATCAATATCATTGACAAATGCTCCATGAATCGCATCAGTATAGTTTCCAATATCTTTAGGATTTCCAAAATACTCTTTCCAATCCCAACGATCCAATGGAATTTCTGTTATAGCATTATAACCCAATAATAAGTTTCGCCAAAATTCCTCATGATTTGCTGCTCCTGGAAATCTTAACCACAATCCAATAACAGCAATATCCTCTGAATATTTGATATTTTTAACTATTGAATTTGAACTATTGGCTATATCTGCTGTAAGTAGATTTTTGATATTAACAGTTTTACTAGAAAAATATTCAAATATTTTTTCTATTGTATTAAATTGAAAAAATATTGCTGGACTAATTTTTAAATTTAAATCACTTTCCAAATGTGCAGCTAATAAAACATAGTGTAATGAAGTAAACCCTTGACTTCCAATATTAGTGTCAATTTTAAATTCAATAGAAGAATTACCTATAATGTTAGCAAGAACTTGTTGTAAATATGGCAAACTTAATTTATCAAAAATATTTTCTTTAGAATTTTTAGTTATGCTTTCTAATTTTAAGGAGGAATTCGTATTAATAAAATTATTCAAAAGTTGTTTTCTATCAATTTTCCCGTTTCTGGTTAAAGGAAAGTCTTTTACTAAAATAATCTCATCTGGAATCATATATTTAGGTAATAGATAAAATAATTTTTGTTTTAAATCACTAAGATTAACTGCTAAATCTGATTGCACAAAAGCAACTAGCCTTTTTGAATAATCATCATTGCCTAAAATAAGTGCTACAGCATTTTTTACACCATTATTCCTCAATGCATACTCTACTTCTCCAAGCTCAATTCTAAATCCCCTTAGTTTGACTTGTGTATCCACTCTACCAATTAACTCTATAATTCCATTATAATGCAACTTGACTAAATCACCAGTCTTATACATTCGATGATTATTCTTAAGAAATGGATCTGGTAAAAATTTTTGTTTAGATAATTGAAGATTCATTGTGTAACCTCGAGCTAAGCAGTCTCCAGCTATATACAATTCCCCTATGTGTTCAAAGTCACAAGGAATCATTCTATCATCTAAAACATAATATTTTGCATTTTGGATTGGACGACCATATGGAATAGACTTCCATGAACTATCTATTTTTTCTATCTTATAAAAATTTGACCATACTGTCGCCTCTGTAGCACCACCTAAAGCGACTACTGTTGCATTTTCAAAATATTGTTTTAAAGTATGAGGTAATTCTAGAGGTATCCAATCCCCACTTAAGAAAAACCATCTCAAACTTAAATTTGTTGTTGTTAAAAATGGTATTATTTGTTGCAACATTGCAGGAGTCGAATTCCAAAAAGTAATTGGTAGATTTTGTAGTGCATGAGCAAGAAGTCTACCATCTGCACATTCATCTTGAGTAGCCAAATGTAAAATTCCACCATAACAAAGAGTACCAAAAATATCAAAAATGGATAAATCAAAAGAAAATGGACTAGTAGAATATACATATTCATTATGATTGCCAAAACTAAACTCCCTAGCTACCCATTCAATTAGATTAATTACGGGTTGGTGAGTTACTGTTACCCCTTTAGGTTTTCCAGTAGATCCTGAAGTAAAAATCACATATGCATCGTCTTTTGGTTGAGATTTTATTTCTAAAAAAGCAGGTAAATTTTTTGTTAACTCTATATCCATTAACTCTTCTAATGCAATAACACTAATATCATTATCGGCAAAATGAGAAATGTACTCTGAAGAGCAAAAAACCAATTGAATTTTTGCAGATTGAATAATTTGTTTGATCCTACTATCTGGATTGCCAATATCAATTGGCACAAAAGACTTCCCTGCTTTCAAAATAGCCATGACTGCGATAATTAAGTAGTGATTGCGGTTTAAATATAGTCCAATATGTTCAGTTCGTGATTGGCGGTTTAAAATTAAATAACGTGCCAAGCAATCTGATAATTTATTTAATTCACTATAAGACCAAGATTTGCTTCCACAAATTAACCCTATTTGATCCTTTTTTCTAATTACTTGTTTTTCAAATAAAGTATGCAAACATATAGACGTGTTATATTGATATTGGGTCTGATTAAACTCTAAAATATTTTTACTAAAATTTTTATTTAATATTATTGAACGTTCAATTAAAGACTCACCTAAAAACTGTTGTGAATTATCTGATAACAATTGTAATTGTTTATCGAAGTAATTTAAGCATCTCTCAATCATTAGTTTTGGCATAGTTGAAATATTTACATCAAAATGGAAACATATATTATTTTCTTTGAAAAACATGAAACAATCAAAATCAATCTTTGGAGTTATAGATATACCGTATCCATATACAACATCTTTATCTAGTTGATAATTTATGTTAGAAAGGCAGCTAGTAACCGCAATATTGGGACTTGGTACAATAAATTTTTGGAGTGAATTTAAGTCAGCATAATTAAATAACTGTATAATATTTAGAGGTCCATTTACAGTAGCTTTTTTAAGTTTTATATCAATACCTTTAACATGTTCCGAAAATTTTAATAATTTATTTGGCCATTTTAAAAATGTAGTCATCGAATAGTCAGCAATATCAGTATTTATTATACCAAAAGTCATATCTCTATTACATAATACAACTCCAAGTGGCTCATCAAAATTTCTGAATTCAAGCAATAGTGAATCCATTAAAATAGCGATCAATAAACTATCTAAGGATACTCCTAGATTCTGAGATATATCTTTTAAAGACATACTACTATTGCATTGCTTATAATACCTAACATAATAATTGGGTGTATCATTAATTGCAATTATATTATTAGTATCTTTATCAGAGAATAATTCCTGAATGTTTTGATAATGATAATAATTAGTAGCTAGAGTTTGCAATTCTGACATGTATGGAATTAAGTATCGCAATGGCACAGTCTTATTATCAATAGGTTTTTGTGCAACTTTTGGTTGTTTTGACTTACCTAATAATTCCTTGTAAAATAGAAGTATACTCATGCCATCAGCAATTAATAAATCAATTGCAATATGCAAAATAAATTTGGTTTTCTCAACTCGAGATATTTCAATACTAAATAAAGGTGGACACATAATATCAAAAACTTTTTTACTTAAACGAGATCTAATCTCGTTTATATATTCGTTATTTTTTTCACTTTGCAAATTTTTTGTGTATATATCATGAAATTTAATTTCACAATCAGGGATTTGATCCAAATAACACATTGAATTATTAAAAAAATATCCTCGCAATAAAATATTTTCTTGAAGTAATCTCTGACAATTTTGTTTAATTAGCTGTAAAACATCTCCTTCAAAATAGAACTCAAACTCTTGAAACACAACTCTAGGTTCTTGGGGACTATTAATTTGCAATGTAAGGTAGTTTTTTTGTAATATTGTCAAATCAATATTTTTCTCAAATTGTAAATTCATACAATAATTTTTTAGCTTATCTTTGTAATATTCATCAAATAAATAAGTACTCAACAAAGAAGAATCTATTGCCCACAATAAAAAGTTCTCATAATCTTTGAGTAAACTCGCAAAAAATCCTGGGATAATAGCATCATCTATAATATCAAAAATAAAAAATAATGTATCTTTCTTATCATAAATTTGATGTTCAAGGTATACACCTGGAGTCTGGGACACACAATACGATAAATGATCTAACCATGATTCTGTCACATCACTATTTGACTGCCTAAGATGACTAGTAAAAACTACTGGTGAAAATTCAACTATATCATTATTGTCTCGCAATTTCTCGGCTGCTGCCAATGGACTAGCCGTAATATTTTCTAAATCTTGCAATAATTGTAATTGGACTGCTTTACTTCTATCTTCAAAAGAATTATGTTGTGTCAAATCATAATTAAATACAGATAGTGTAGTAAATGCCCCAATAATTTTTTGAAGATCTTTATCCCATTGGGGTCTATTGGATATAGTTAGTATCAATGAAAATTGATTATGATTTGAAAATTGTGCTAAAAATTCACTAAAAAGTGCTAACAACAATGCTGAAATAGATATGTTAAATTGTTTTGCTCTAATACGTAGTTTTGTATATTGAGTGTGATTCAAAGAAAACTTTAATCTTTTCCTCAAATAGGTTTTCTTATCAATAATACCAAGATAATTAAATGCATTAGTAAAATTTCCCCATGGTCCTGGATAACTTAATTTAATCTTATTTTTCCAATACTGAAGACTTTTTAAATATGTAATTGTTTGCCGATATTTTCGATAAGACACAATATAATCTCTAAATGATATATTTGCAAATTGCGCTATTATCGATTCAAGGTCTAGAGTTGACATTGATAAGCGAGTATAAAGCAAATACCACTGTGAAAAAAATATCTGTGCACTCCAGCCATCCAAAATCAAGGAATCAATACTCACATGCATAATTGCCTGATTATCAAAAATTTTAGTAACTCTTATATGAAATAGGGGGAAATCTGCTGTTTGATAAACTTTATGGGAATACATCATACGAACTTTGTCAATGTATTCTTGAATTTCTAGAGTAGATTGTGAAGAAATATCTTCAAAAATAATCTTGTATTCATTATACGGTTGAATTATTTGACGAAAGTCAGGTTGTACTTTTATTCTTAGAGCAGAATGATTTTTTATAAGAATATTAAGTGATTCTTGCAATCGATCAATATCTAGATTTTTTAATAAAAACTCATGATAACAATGACATCTTGAATCATCCACAGCATTATAAAAACTTCCAGCCAAATAAGATGTTTGGATTTCATTTAACTCAAAAGGATCATAGAGTTCTGAAATATTTTTTTCAATATGAAACTGATTTTTTTTAGATGATTTATTTAATAGTTCAATAAGTACACCTTTTTTTTGATCATTGTTTAAATTTTCAAACATATAAAAATTAAGCCTTGATTAAATCATAATACAATTTATTTAGTTCATTTTCAGATAAATTCTCTACTACTAAGTTATCCTGCGATTTATTTTTAGCACCAAATTGCAACATTGCTGTTAGTTCAGAAACTGTTTTCTTTGCTGTTAAATCTGTTAGTGCAATCGAAAGGTTAAATTTTTGCATAATCAATTGTTTTAAATTTACTGCATTAATTGAATCATAACCCAATACTTCTAATTGAGTATCATCTGAAATATGTTCTATTTCGAATAATTCACACAACATGGTTTTAATTTGTTCAATATCAACCATAAATTCCGGCTTATTATGATGTTCATAACTATTGTATTTGTTTTTATTGTTAACTATAAAATAATGGCAATCAAACTCATCAAATCTATAAGTTGGCAGCATTACTTTTTTGACTGATGCATGATTAAATAGATATTGACAATTTAAATAATCACTTTCAATAAGTGAGGTTTTTATTTTTATTGCATCTTTTTTATTATTGGAAAAATTTAGAGGTGGTTGCAAGTATGCAATATCATTTTTTTTATCCACATAACTAAATTTCTTAATATCTAAGTTTTCAATACCATTACGCAATTCCACATAATTCCGTGCTATAAAACCAATTCTATAAGGAAACCATGTTCTACCACATAATAATGTAAAAGATATATCATATATTGATGGCATCATAGCATTAGACATATTATTTATCCACTCCTTCCAATTTAATAAAGTTTTTTCTAGTGAGGTCAAACTTTTTGCAAAAAATATAATTGGTAAATACGGGTACCACTCCAATTTTTTGTGGTTACTTTCATAAAAACTTTTAATTACGGCATGACTAATGACTCCGCCCATGCCAAATGAGCTAAGCATTACTTGTTGCTCATGCTCCTCAGAAAATGTTATCGGCTGTTTTGGGATAAAAAATGGTGAATTGTTAATAAGTTTAATTGGTTGATTTATATTTGCACTAGGCATACTCGGATACATTTTATTATAAAAACATAATAATAATTTTATTAAACTAGAAATTCCAGACGCAGCAGTTGTATGCCCAATATTAGCTTTAATAGAACCAATTGGACAAAAATTCTTTTCCTGTGTCAAAGATTCAAATACTTTTATCATTGCACTTAATTCTATTTGATCACCAATGATAGTTCCTGTACCATGTGTTTCATAATAAGATGTTTTAGTAACATCAATACCGTATTCAGCATAAATTTTTGTAAGCAGTCGAAACTGTTCAATACTAGATGGTGAACCCATACCATTAGTTCGACCCTCTTGAATATGACCCAAAGCTGCTATTTCTCCATATATAGTTTCTTTTAATAAAATAGCATCATTTTTTTTTCTTAAAAATACCACTCCAATTGCCTCACCTAAAACAAACCCTTCTGCACTTTCACTAAAAGGATTGCAACTGCTATTAGATGACAAAACTCCAAGTAATTTTGTTGATTTATAGAATTGGGGAGTTGTTTTTATTGAAACTCCAGCAACTATGGCACAATCAATTTCATTTCTATTTAATGATAATACAGCATATTCTAATGCAATCAAAGAAGAAGAGCATGCAGTATCAAATACTAAAGATGGACCTTTAAAGTTAAAGTAATATGATATTTGTGATGCAAGAAAAGAAAAATCATTACCTAAAGTGCTGTATGGTAATATGCTATCCTCCTCACTTAATAAAGCTTTATAATCACTTGGTTGAGCACCTATAAAAACTCCTGTAGCACTGCCATTTAATGCAGTAGGTGAATATCCAGCGCTCTCAATTGAGCGCCATACTTCTTCAAATAAAAATCTAAGCTGAGGGTCAATTAAACTCGCTTCTTTTTTGTTAGAAATATTAAAAAAAGGATAATCAAATCTAAAAATATTATCTAATAAATAAGCACTATCAGCATTTTTATTTACATCATTTTCCCAAGAGTATCGACTATCTATATTGTTTTTTATAACACTACCATCTTTGATTAATTTCCAAAACTCTTCAATATTATTAGTTCCAGAAAATCGCCCTGAAAAACCTGTAATTACAATGTTAGACAAATGAATAGAGTTATCATTCTTTTTCAATAGACTTTCTTTTTTAGCATCATAACCCATTATTTGACTGTCTACATAAACAGATAACAAAGAGATTGTAGGATAATCAAATAAATCGCTAACTGTAATATTTATATTAAATAAATCTGTAAGTTCATTGCTTAATTTTATCAATAATAATGAATTTAAACCTATTTCTCGTAATGGAATCTCAAAATCTAAGGTTTTTAATTTTGAACTAACTATTCGCTCTATACATTGACAAATTTTGCTTTTTGTAGTTATTTGGATTGAATTATTTTCTAAAGTAATTTCCTTAAAAAATAGCTTTATTGCTACTCGATCAAGTTTACCATTTGGTAGACTTGGCAATGAATCTACAATTTTTATTTTTGTAGGCACCATGTACGTGGGTAATTGTTTTGATAAAATCGTCCTAATATCATTAATAGACATACTTGTCTTTAACCCCATATTAGGAACAATTGCAGCATACAAAACATGGTCTCCATCATCTGATATTCTTATATCACCAACAACATATTCTTTTATGGTGTTTTCAAGAGACAGAACACTTTCAATTTGTGCTAAATCTACAGTAAACCCATTTATCTTAACTGCTTGATTCGCTCTACCATAAATACAAATTTTTCTATTTGAGGTATCATAAAATGCTAGATCATTTGTTTTATAAACCTTTTCCCCTAGTTTATTAGTTGAAAAAGATTCTGCTGAGCTATTCTCTTTCGTAGATATATAGCATTTGGCTAGTGATGAACCTGAAATACATAGCAATCCAAGGTTTTCAAAGTTATTTTGTTGAGAATATTCTAAAAATATTTTAGTATTATCAATTGGATTAAAGCCTGGCAAAGAAATATATTTTTTGTGAGGTTCAAAATCTCTATATAATACGGTATTAGTTTCAGTTGAACCATAATCATCGATAAGTAGTGTGTTAGGAAATAGGTTCTGAAAGCGATTAACTAGTCCTAAATTAAGTAACTCACCACCTGTTATAACAACCTTTAGTTTGGATCCAGAACTTACCCTTAATTTTTTTTTCATCACTGTTCGTAATAGTATTGTTGGCATGGTTAAATAAGTAATTTTTTGTTGATCAACCATATTTAATAATTTCACTGGATCTTGCAGTATACTATCAGGAATTAAAACTGTTGTTATTCCTTGCAAAATACCACCTAAAAATTCCCAAATAGACGGCATAACAGATGGCGACCCACGAGCTCCCAAAACATCTTTAGCACCAAATGGATATTTACGCCACATCCAATATAGTCTATTTGTTATTTGCTTAGGCGTGTGTATTACCCCTTTAGGAATTCCAGTAGATCCAGAAGTAAACATTATTAATGCATCATATTCAGAATATACTGGCACAATTTTTGAATACTCATTATTTGATTTTCCATAATTCATTACATCAATAATACTACATTCCATAAAAGAATTAAATGAGCTAAGTCCAATTGCATATTTTGGTTGAATTAACTCAACTAACCGTTTAGCATAATTCTCAGGGAACTTTGTATCTATTGGACAATAACATAATTCCAGCTTTAGTAAAGCTAAAATACTAGCAATTAATTCTATAGATCTTGGAAGAGCAACAATGACACGATCATTTTTTTTTGCACCTAATCGCAATAGTTCGCTAGTAATAAAGTTAACTCGTTCATTAAGTTCTGCAAATGTAATATTTCGAACACAATTATTTGCACCAGTAAATTCAATAATAGCAGTTCGATGAGGATTAACTATTATTGTTTGCATAAATAATTTAAACAATGAGGTTTCAAAATAATTAATCTCATTTCCACACAAAATCATTTTCTTAAAATCCAATTAAAAATTAATATAGGCATTAATATTATAACTCCTCAATTAAATTACTAACGCTTAGTGCAACATTGCCTTTTAGCGCAATACTCACCATGCATGATTCTTCAGCCTTTAAAATACATCTTTGGATCTTATTTTCATCAATTTTTTGTTTAACAAAAATTTTAGAAAAATGTTTTATGCTTTTTATTATAGGTCCTTGGTTAAATTCAAA
>CALMTA010000279.1 GCA_937872505.1 uncultured Neisseriaceae bacterium
GGCTACTTATAAAAAAGGTGTAATTTTTGCAGATGTAGATATTCAAGAAAACGATTGTTGGAGATTAGAAACCTATATTAAACGTGGTGGGTATTTGGCGTTAAAGAAAATTTTAGCTGAGAATATTTCGCAGGAAACAATTATTGCAGAAATGAAAGCTTCAGGTTTAAGAGGGCGAGGAGGTGCAGGTTTTCCAACAGGTTTAAAATGGAGCTTTATGCCGCGGGCAATGCAAGGGCAAAAGTATATTGTTTGTAATAGTGATGAAGGCGAGCCTGGTACTTTTAAAGATAGGGATATTATGGCCTATAATCCCCATTCTTTAATTGAAGGTATGATTATTGCTGGGTATACTATTGGTGCTAGCGTTGGTTATAATTACATTCATGGTGAAATTTTTGAGATATATGAGCGGTTTGAAGAAGCATTAGAGGAAGCTAGGAAAGCGGGATATTTAGGGAATAATATTTTAGGTAGTAATTTAAATTTTGAATTATATGCTCATCATGGTTATGGGGCTTATATATGTGGGGAAGAAACTGCATTATTGGACTCTTTAGAAGGAAAAAAGGGGCAACCGAGATTTAAACCGCCTTTTCCAGCTAGTTTTGGTTTATATGGTAGACCAACAACCATTAATAATACTGAATCGTTAGCTTCAGTTCCTTTTATTATTCGTGATAGTGCACAGGTATTTCAAGAAAAAGGCATCCCTAATAATGGAGGGACTAAGCTTTTTTCTGTTTCTGGTCATGTAAATAGACCAGGTAATTATGAAGTTTCTTTAGGTATGCCATTTGCTGAATTATTAGAGTTAGCAGGTGGTATGAGAGATGGTAAAAAGTTAAAAGCAGTAATACCAGGAGGATCATCGGCGCCAGTATTACCAGCAGATATTATGATGTCATGTACTATGGATTTTGATTCTATAGCTAAAGCTGGGTCAATGTTAGGTTCAGGTGCAGTAATTATTATGAATGAAGATGTTTGCATGGTAAAAGCATTAGAACGATTAGCTTATTTTTATCATGAAGAATCTTGTGGGCAGTGTACTCCATGTAGAGAGGGGACTGGCTGGTTATATGAAATAATACATAGGATTGAAAATCATCAAGGCCGGCAGGGTGATTTGGAGCTATTAGAGAGCATAGGTAATGAAATGGCGGGTAGAACAATTTGTGCCTTAGCTGATGCTGCAGTGTTTCCTGTTAGAAGTTTTACGCATCATTTTAAAGAAGAATTTGAGCATCATATTAAACATAAGAAATGTTTAGTAGATCATAAATGGTGTTGATTTTTATAGAATTTATGTAGGATAGTACATGATTGAACTAGAATTAGATGGTAAAAAAGTTAGTAGTGCACCGGGATCTACTATTTTAGAAGTAGCTATACGCGAAGGAAAATATATTCCTCACTTTTGTTATCATAAAAAATTATCTATAGCTGCTAATTGCCGTATGTGTTTAGTTGAAGTTGAAAAAGCACCAAAACCCTTGCCTGCATGTGCTACACCTATAACTGAAGGCATGAAAGTCCAAACATGTTCTAAGCTTGCAGTTGAGGCGCAAAAAGGGGTGATGGAGTTATTATTGATTAATCATCCGCTAGATTGTCCAATTTGTGATCAGGGGGGAGAGTGTCAGCTTCAAGATTTAGCTATTGGCTATGGGCGTTCACAATCACGTTTTGAAGAAGAAAAACGAGCGGTTACTAATAAAGATTTAGGCCCATTAGTTGCAACAGAAATGACGCGCTGTATTCATTGTTCTCGTTGTATAAGATTTACTGATGAAATTGGTGGTTATCAAGAGCTTGGCATGGCTTATCGTAATAATCATGTAGAGGTGCTTCCGTTTATTGGTAAAACGGTTGATAGTGAAATTTCCGGAAATATTATTGATATTTGTCCCGTTGGGGCATTACTTTCAAAACCATTTAAAAATAAAACTCGTAATTGGGAATTATCTAGAAGAAAGACAATTGCAGCTCATGATGGTTTAGGTAGCAATATTATTGCTCAAGTTGATAAGTATAATAAGGTATTAAGGGTTTTGCCTTTAGAAAATGAGGCAATTAACGAATGTTGGATTTCTGATAGAGATAGATTTAGTTATGAAGGTTTGAATCATCAAGATAGAGCAGTTACTCCAATGATAAAGCAAGATGGAAAATGGATTGAAGTAGATTGGGAAACGGCTATTTTATATGCAGCAAAGAGCATTAGTGGTGTAATTATGGATTATGATGCTAAAGCTATTGGTGTATTAGCGGGTAGTACATCTACTGTTGAAGAATTGTATTTATTAAGAAAACTTATGCATTCTCTTGGAGTTTATAATTTAGATTATCGTTTAAATCAAGAAGATTTTAGTTTAGATGGTAAACAAAAAGGAGTAAATTATTTAGGTTCTGATATTAAAGAATTTATTGCTAGCAAGGCTATCTTTATAATTGGTAGTATTTTACGTGAGGAGCAGCCATTATTAGCTCATCGTATTCGTCAGGCTGTAAAAAATGGCTGTGAACTTAATGTTTTAGGAGTTATGCAGCAAGATTTGCTTTGTTCAGTGAATAATCAAGTTACCGTTGATCCTAGAGAATTAGAATACTTTTTAGCTCAAGTCGTTAAGGCAACAGAAAGCTTTGATGCGGATAAAGATATTAATTTAGATGATGTAGAAGTATCAAAAGAAGCAC
>CALMTA010000280.1 GCA_937872505.1 uncultured Neisseriaceae bacterium
TTTTAAGCTCCTGTTTTTACAAAATTTTTTGTATAAACAGATTTACGCAGTAAGCCATCTTTTTCAAAAACACAAGCGAATAAATCTATATTTTTATTATTAAATTTTCCTATACCCATTTCAGAGAGGATATTAAGTCCAGCAATATTTTTAATATGACATTTTATAAAATTTAATTGGTTATCATCCAATTTATCTTCAATAATCTTTCCATTATCACTAATAAAATCAAGATTGTTTCCATTAATATAATATAACTGTATAAGCAAGTTACTTGCATGTGTTAGAGAGCCCATACGATCCTTTGCTGACATGCATCCACCCATTATTGTAATTTCATCAGGAAATTTAATGCTTAATATTCGAATTAAGGTGAATATTAATATTAATTTACCCCTGTATTTGAAATTATCAAGATCTTTGACTAATGCTTCTAATTTTTCAAATATTTTATAATCTTCATCTTCTATTTGAATTTTTTCTTTGAAAAATTTTAAAAGATGGTTTAATTCATAATTAGATTCTGGGACTTTACCAATTTGTTTAAGTCCGAATGAAGTACCACATATTCCTATATATTTAGTGGTATCTGTGCTTGAATTTCTTAATCTATCCATTGCTTTCTTCATAACTTTAGTATGTGTTGCAAATATTTTTGGATTATTATCTTTGTGGGTTCTAAATAATTTAAGTGGTTTAATATCTATTAAAAACTTTGTTTTTTTTGTTGTCATATTTTTTAATAAAATAGTTGCATTTTCTATGGATTTATCATCATTTATTTGATAGGATCCTACAGTAAATAAGCGGTAGTTTTTTTCTATAGATTGTCCTTCTTCGTTATCTATTATCATCTTTGAGTCTTGTTGGTTAACATTGATGCCTATAAATGTTTTTGCACGCACATCATTAAATATATTTTGATTACGTTGCGCATTTGAAGAGTGAGTATCTGTACCTATAGTTTTTGTTTCACATTTAAAAATATTGCCATTTTTTGTTATACAGCTAGATTTTTGCACAAGTTTACGTTCGTTATTTCTTTGATATGGTTTAGATATTTTATATTTTGGAGAATCTACTGTAATTAATTGCCTAGTTTTGAATGCTTCTCCATATATTTCCGTTTGAAACTCAATAAATGTTTTTCCAGTTAATTGTTTAAAGCTTATATCCCAATTTTTAGTAGAGAAGATACGGTTCAAATCTATTTTTGCCCTGCGAATATTACTAAGATATGTCTGATTTTTCATATCGCTAATATCTTTTGCCAGAAAATAATCTTTTAATGTAAAATAAGCGAAATTTGGCGAGTTAGTTACTAACTTAGAGTATAACTTATTTAAAATAATTCTATTTTTTATACCGAATTCATTGGATAACATATTATATAAAATATTTCTTATAACATTATTTACTCTTGGTATCTGATTGCCTACATGATTATAGATGATTTCGTTTCTAGGTGAAAAAATAATACCACCATCGAGATTTACATGATTTAAAATATCATTTTTTTCTCGTGGATCTAAAATTCTTTTAAAGATAGTTATATTATTTAATTTAACTACAAATTGATCTACATTAAACTTAGTTTCGATATCCGCAGTAAATAAATCAGATATCATGCTATACTTTGAATTAACGTCTATGATTAATTGTTTGAGCATAAATAAACTAGTATAACCTAATGGCATATTTGAATATTTATTAAATAATTTATTTATTTCAGATATAAGTAGATCAATATCCATCTTACGATCTGAGTGTTGTCGATTGAAATATTGTGAAATTAAGCCAATCTCTTTTTTTTTATTTCCATTATGTAAAACATAATCTTTGATTTTATCTAATAGCCCCATATGCAGTAATTTTTCATTATCATTTCTTAATATAAGGCGTTGTCTATATAGTGATAAAGGTCTAATTTTACTCATGTTGATTTCCCTAAATGAATAGCTTTTTAAATCATATAATGAAGCATTGTACAATGCAATATTTACAGGTATCAAGTAACATTTTTGTTATTATTACAAATTTATTCTTATAGCATTTCATGGAATATTAGATTAATAATAATTTTTGTATTTTTTAATAGATAATAATTATGAAATCCTAACAGGATTTTTTAATATGTGCAAACGAATAAATGCACGAAATAAAAAATACTGTTGCTTTTAATTGTAAAATCCAGAATATAGAATTAATTATCTTATAATTTAAAGGCATGGTTTGTGCTAGAATATTGGTTAAATTAAATAGGAATTAAGTAAATAAATGAATATTAGCAACAATAAAAAAGCACTACATGATTATTTTATTGAAGATAAATACGAAGCAGGAATTATTCTTGAAGGCTGGGAAATCAAAGCGATTCGCGAAGGTAAAGTACAGCTTAGAGATAGTTATGTAAAAATTAAAAATGGGGAAATTTGGTTATTAGGCTGTCATATTTCTCCATTAATTTCAGCTAGCTCTCATGTTCACCCAGATGCTGATAGAATTAGAAAACTATTATTAAATAAAGCAGAAATTAATAAATTAATTGGTAAAGTTGAGCAAAAAGGTTATAGTATTATTGCTTTGAATTTACATTTCAAAAAAGGTAGAGTTAAAGTAGAGATAGCTTTAGCCAAAGGAAAAAAACTATATGATAAACGTAAAGTAGAAAAAGAGAAGGAATTAAATAGGGAAAAAATGGCTGTAATAAAACAATACAAACGTCTATAGAGAGATTATAAATTTTTAGGGAACTTAAAAGTATGGTAAATGAAATAAAAAAGCAATGCGATATTAAAATGCAAAAAACCGTTGAAAGTTATCGCTTAACACTAGCTAAAATTAGAACTGGTAGAGCACATTCAGGGTTATTAGATCATATTCAGATTGATTATTATGGTACTATTACGCCAATTAATCAGTTAGCAACAATTATTGTTTCTGATGTAAAGACACTCACAGTTCAGCCATGGGATGCAAAAATGGCAAGCACTATTGAAAAAGCAATTAGAGATTCCGATCTTGGGCTTAATCCAGTTGGTAGCGGAACAATAATTAGGGTCCCCATGCCGTTAATAACGGAAGAAAGACGAAAAGAATTAATTAAGGTAGTTAAAGCAGAAGCAGAGAAAGCAAAAACTGCAATTAGAAACATTAGGCGAGATGCAAATAATGAATTTAAAGAGCAATTTAAGAATAAATTAATTTCTGAAGATATTGAGAATCGTAGTCAAGATGAAGTACAGAAATATACTGATAAACATATTTCAGAAATAGAAAAATTAACCTTAGAAAAAGAAAAAGAATTATTAACAGTATAGAATGGAAGATTAGTGGATATACCAAAGCACATTGCGATAATTATGGATGGAAATGGTAGATGGGCAAAAAAACGTTACCTACCTAGAATTGCAGGACATGTTCGTGGTGTTAAACGAGTAAAAGAAATTATAGAGCATAGCTCTAATTTAGGTATAGAAATTCTTACATTGTGGGCATTTGGTCGAGATAATTGGAAGCGGCCGCAAGAAGAGGTATCTTTTTTAATGGGTTTATTAGCCCAGCAATTAGATAAAGAATTTAAGAAATTGCATAATAAGAATATCTTTGTTAGATTTATTGGTGATAGAACTAGATTAGATGCTAATATTGTAGAGAGAATTAGTAAAATAGAAAATCTAACTCATAGAAATACAGGGCTTAAGCTTAATATATGTTTGGATTATAGTGGAACTTATGATATTATTCAAGCAGTTAATAGAATATTAGCGAAAAATAAATATGACAGTATTACTGAAGAAGCATTTGAAAAGTATTTGCTCACTTATCCTGATGTATATCCTGATTTATTAATTAGAACTAGCGGAGAAACTAGGTTAAGTAATTTTATGTTGTGGCAATCTGCTTATAGCGAATGTTATTTTACAGAAAAATTATGGCCTGATTTTACTAAAAAAGAATTAGATAAGGCGGTTGAGTGGTTTTTAACACGAGAGCGCCGGTTTGGAATGATATCAGAACAATTGGTTAGTGGAATATAATGTTAAAAGAAAGAATAATTACATCAATAGTATTATTACTTATAATAACAGTAGGGTTATTTGTATTACCTGAAAATGGTTTTGTAATTTTAATGCTTATAATGCTATTAATAGCTACTCAAGAAGTATTGAAAATGTATAAGTTTAACATATATTTTCAAATAGTTTCACTATCTATTTTTTTATTAATATTATTAGCAATATATTTTATAAAAAACGATATAAGTATAGTTATTTGTATTTTGGGAATTATTTCATGGGGACTCATTGTTCCTATAGTTTTATATAAGCAGCCTAAATATTTCTCAAAATTAATAATTTATATTTTATGTATAATTATTTTTATTCCAGCATTTTATTCTTTTGTAATAATATATAAATTAATGGGGGCAATGCAATTAATTAGTATTATGGCGGTTGCGTGGATAAGTGATATAGGAGCTTATTTTATTGGTAGGAAATTTGGAAAGCATAAAATTGCACCTACAATAAGTCCTGGTAAAAGTCTTGAAGGTGCTTTAGCTGGATTAGTATTAGTTTTATTATATTTTACTTTTTTAAAATATTTTAATTTAGTAAGCTATCTAAATAATTATATTTCTGTAATTAGATTTGCCTTAATTCTCACAACAATAGGTATTCTTGGAGATTTATTTGAATCATGGTTAAAGCGAATAGCGGGCGTCAAAGATAGTGGCACAATTTTACCAGGGCATGGCGGAGTTTTAGATAGAATTGATAGTTTAATTGCAGTTATAACAATTGCTTTTGTTATGATTAGAGGGCTTATTTAAGTGCAAAATGTTGTAATATTAGGTTCAACAGGAAGTGTTGGTTGTAATACTTTAGAGGTTATTAAATATCATAGAGACAAATATAAGGTTACTGCTTTAGTAGCAAAAAGTCAGCATGATAAATTATTTTATCAATGTATAGAATTTGAACCAGAATATGCCATTTTACTAGATAAAGATGGTGCAAAAAATTTAGCCTATAAACTTAAATTGCATAATTCATCAACAAAAGTTCTAACTGATGTAGAGTCTATTAATTGGATAGTTCAATTATCAAATGTAGATATTGTTATGTCGGCTATAGTTGGTTCCCAAGGATTACTGCCTACATTTAATGCTATAAGAGCAGGTAAAAAAGTTTTATTAGCAAATAAGGAATCATTAATTACTGGTGGTAAGTTGCTTATGCAAGAATTACAAAATTCAAAAGCAGAGTTAATCCCAGTTGATAGTGAGCATAGTGCAATTTTTCAATGCCTTAATGGGGCAAAAGCAGCTTCTTTTTTGAATAAAATTGTTTTAACAGCTTCAGGTGGTCCTTTTTTAAATTTTAGTTTTGAAGAGCTAAAAAATGTAACCCCAGAAAATGCAGTTAAACATCCAAACTGGTCTATGGGTAAGAAAATTTCTGTAGATAGCAGTACCCTTATGAATAAAGGATTAGAGGTAATTGAAGCACATTGGTTATTTAACATGCCCAGCAATAAAATAGAAGTATTAATTCATCCTCAAAGTATAATTCATTCAATGGTAGAGTATATTGATGGATCAGTAATAGCACAATTAGGTTCTATTGATATGAAACTACCTATAGCTTATGCATTATCTTACCCCAAAAGAATCGAGTCGGGAAGTAAAAAACTAGATTTAACACAATTTAATGGATTAACATTTGCTAAACCTGATACAATAAGGTTTCCCTGTTTACAATTAGCATTTGATGCTCTAAATTTAGGTGCTGCTGCAACTACAGCGTTAAATGCATCTAATGAAATGGCAGTAGCAGCCTTTTTAAATAAGCATATTCAATTTTATGATATTAATAAAATTGTAGATAAAGCTATAGATAAATTTGGTACCAATTCAATCCATGAAATTGAAGATGTTATACATATAGATAACATTGTACGTCAATATACCTTAAATTTATTATAAAAATTTAAAATTTTAAATTTTTATAATCCAATTTTATCATTTCATTATCTAACATAAAATTATCTAAATCGTTAGAAATAAGATCAAATATGGGAGAGTTTTTTCTTTTTATATGATTAAGCCAATATATAAATTGTTTAATAGCGTTTAATCTTAACTTATTAGAGGAAGATTCTATAAATGAATATGTGGCTGAAATTGAGTTGTTTGATATAGTTGAAGATTTTAAATGAGTTGATTCGATTGAATAAATAGTTTTTAATAGTTTTTTAGTACTGTTATTAGAAATCCATGAATTTAATTCAGTTTTTTCAGTAGGAAGCCATACTTTAAATACTGTGTTTTTGAATGTTGCATCTGTAAAATCAGCACCACATATTTTGATTTGATTAATACTAATTAAACCAGTTAAATCATCAAATAGAAATTCTGATTTTTGCAAATTGGCATTACTTAGATCAATCTCATTTAAATCACAACTTATAAAAAAACTCCCTGTTAAATCTGCATTATTAAAAGTACTTCCCTCAAATTTACTCTCTATGAATTGAGCATTCTCCATCTGTGCATTAGAAAAATTAGAGTGAGAAAAAATGGAGTAATTAAACTTATTACCAGTGAAGTTAGTATGACTCATGTCACATTTATATATGTAAATATTATCTAAATTTGCATGTTGTAAATCAGCATGTATTAGACTTGATTCAGTAAATTTAGCTTTTTTTAATATAGCATTGTGCATACATGCATTATCTAAAGTGGATTTTTTAATAAAAGAGGCTTGAAAAAAATCAGCATATTCCATATTGCAGTCAGTTAAGTCAGTGTTATCAAAGGTTACATTAAAACCCTTGATTTTTTTAAAATTGCTATTTTTAAGGTTAACTTTTTTAAAAATGGCTTTTTCTATATTTGCATTTTCTAAAATAGCATTTTCTAAAGTAGTATTTTCTAAAATAACACCTTCTAAAATTGTTCCTATTAATTTAATATTTTTAAGATTGGCATTTTTTAGGGAAATATTTTTCATATTTAAGCCACTTAAATCAGTGGACTCAAGATTAATATTATCTAAATTATTATTTGCACATAAAAATAATATTTCATAAAATCTTTTATCTTTAAATTTAATTTTTAAATTACTGTCTAATACTTCTTTAATATGATTTAATTCTATATAGTTAGGTTCTATATTAATACATTTCATAAAAATTTTAGCAGTCTTAGTATAACTTGTTACGGAATCTAGAAAGGCATGATTATGAGTACAAATATTTAATATAGCTTTAACTTCATCATCACAAATATCTTCAACGATGTTTTTTAAAGCTAATTTTACACCTTCAGTAGTTACTGAAAAATTTCCTTGTTCATGTTTATTATCAAAATAGCGGATATTTTTATCTATTTTAACTCCAGAATATCTGGACCTTAAAACTATATTTAAGTAATTAAAAATTTGAGCAAATTGGGTTTTTTGATTATCTGATAATTTAATAATTTTTTTTTCTAACGAAGAAATGCTTTGGAGTGTATTAAATTTATTAAATGGTTTAATGTCCATTCTAATTATATTTCCTGTTATTCTATTCATCATTTTTTCCTTAAAAAATAATTAATATTAGAAAATATGTCTTATTGAGTAAAAATTTAACTCAGTATAATACTCTATCGTTTTTATTATTTATGTGCAATAGTGAAAATTTTCTATTAAAGAATCAGAAGTGGTAGAAGGGAAATAAATATAAATTAAGAAAATTATTAATAGATGCTGTTAAGTTTTTAGCTTTTTTTGCTGAATATTTTCAAGGTTTTAAAATAATATAATTTTTAGAGATTATATGAATTTTATGAAGTTATTTAAGTGATTTTTATAAGATTGCACTGCGGTAAAGCCAATTAATGTAGTAGAAAATATAAAGATTAAAACTCCTAAAAAGATTCTATATTTTAATATTAATAGGGAATTGATGTAATTTTTATTTTAATTAAATAGCATGATTTAAAACCATGCTAATAACATCAATATTGCTGAATAACACCATAAGCATAATTACATTGACTATTCCAGCAGCCTTTCATATGACTTTGAACAGACTCTTGTATTTTTGCTTGACAAAGAACTGCAAGTTGTACTTGAGCATCACCATTAATACTTCTTTGGTTACCAAAAGCACACTGATCTACTGGAACTGCAACCTCTGATAATATTACACCTGCTGGAAAATCGCTATATTGAGCTACCCCCATGGCAGTAAAGTTTGTTCCATACTTAACCGTCTCTTCTGGGGCAAGCAAGTGCATAATAGCAGCACCCAAATTATTAAATCTGATTATTTTTTGATTTGAACTTGAAAGATTATAAGACTCACCTTGTCTATAAACAATTGATTCTTTATTGTTCAATACTTTTTTATCTATATTTTTCTTATCTTTCATATCACAAACAACTCCATCAATTGCTCCAGTACTAAGAGTTGATGTTCCTTCATTTGTCACATCTACGCCTCCCATCTCTTCACACATTTTTTGATGCCGAATATTTGCTTCGTGTGTTTGTCCCCCTGGCTGAATTACTCTCACTCCCATATTTTCAGCAAAAATTAAACCGGATAATGTACATAATGCAATAGTAAATAATTTTTTCATAAAATATCCTTTTAATAATAAGGATTTAATTATATATTAATTGATTTTACTTTGGCAAAAAAAATATTAATTTTATTCGTGCAACTTATTGTGATTACTAGTAAATTTAACTTTTATATACAAATTTTATAAATAAATTAATTTATTGTATCTATTTATTTTGTTTACTTTAATTTAATAAAAAATAAAATTTTTTAAATATTTAAATTCTCTCATGTAATTATTAAAAATAAGAATAAATATAACTTAAAAAAATATATATTATTGTGATAAATTTTTACAAAAAACTAAATGCTACCTAAAAAATCATAGTAGATTTATTTTTTAAAAAGATTTTCAAACTGTTTTTCATTAATAATTGTAACGCCTAATTCATTAGCTTTATCAAGTTTACTACCAGATTCGCTACCGGCTACAACATAATTAGTTTTTTTTGAAACACTATTTACCACTTTGCCACCATACTCATCAATTATAGCTTTAGCTTCATCACGAGTATAGTTATTAAGGGTTCCAGTTAGGACAAAAATTTTATTGCTAATATTTTGATTAAATTTTTTAGATGATTTAGTTTCAGGGTAGGTAATGCCTAAATTAATAAGCTCTTCAATAACTTGCAAATTATGTTTTTCTGAGAAAAAATCAATAATTGATAAAGCTATGGTGCTGCCAATATCATGAACTAGTAAAAGCTCTTCTTGAGAGGCTTCCATTAAAGCTTTAAGACTGCCAAAAGTATTTGCAAAATCTTTAGCAGTAGCTTCACCTACGTGCCTTATTCCTAAGGCATAAATAAATCTTGCGAGTGTTGTTGTTTTACTTTTATTAATAGATGCTAGTAAGTTTTCAGATTTTTTTTTGCCAAATCTTTCTAAAGGTTCTAACTTATCAAAAGTTAGTTTATAAATATCAGCAGGTGTATGAATTAAATTACTATCAACTAATTGATTTACAATTTTTTCACCTAAGCCATTAATATTCATTGCAAGTTTGCTAGCAAAATGCGTAATAGCTTGTTTTTTTTGTGCATCACAATATAAACCAGCACTACAACGTATTATTACTTCGTCTTCTTCTTTTATTAGGCGTGATCCACAAACAGGGCATGTTGTAGGCATAACAAATTCTTTAGTATCGGGTTTTCGTTTAGAAAGAATTACTTTAACTACTTCAGGG
>CALMTA010000281.1 GCA_937872505.1 uncultured Neisseriaceae bacterium
ATATCTATGCAGTCATCTTTATACCAAAAATTAAATATGGGTATTAATTATGAATCAGCAAAAAATGCAAAATTAAGGATTTTAAAACCTGTAGAATCAGCCTCTACATTAGTAAAGCCAGTAAAAGATCTAAATAAAAATACGTCAGTTATTGCAGTTTCCAATGAAAAATCTCAAACTTGGAAAATTGATATTGATGACAAAGTAATTAGTGTAACTCTTAATAAATGGGCACTTAGGGAAGGATATACTTTAATATGGGACTCAAAAACAGATTTTCAGATTCAAACTTCAGGAGTAATCAGGGGGACATTTAAGAATGCTATTAATGAAGTATTAAAATCATTTAAAGATACGGACAATCCATTAAAAGCAAATTGGTATAAAAATAAAGTAATTAAAATTGTTTCTTTAGACGCTGTAGGTTTGAGAGATAAGTAAATTATAAATAAGAGGTATTTATGCAAGTGAGGAAATTAGGAATTATTTTATTAATACTTTCTTTTTTAGTGAGTAGTTGTTCTTTTTCAGCTTTACCCAAAGATGTTAAAAAATCAATTATTTCGACTGATAAGGCAATTAATAAAGTAAATAAAAAATTTAGTGCAAAAAATAAAGTGGAAAATAATAATTTTAACTATGATATGGATACACTATATATTAGTAATGTAGCTATTCAAAGAAAAGATACAGATTTTTTACCGGCAAAATTTAATAATCAAATTAAAATGGATGGAAGTTTTACTTCAATGAATCAGATAGCAGATACATTAAATAAAGTAACAAAATATCCTGTATTAGTCGATGATGATTTAATAAGAAATGTTAATATTCGAGTTACACAAAACTCAGGAACTTTAGTAGATTTATTAAATAATATTTGTGCTAAAACAGACACTTCTTGGAATTTTAAAGAAGATAAAATTATACTTTCCAATACTGAAACAAAGACATGGTTTATAAAAGGTATTCCCGGTGATATTCAGGTACAAAATCAAGTAAATTCAAATAATGGGATACAAGGCAGCGGCGGTAGTGGTAGTAGTGGTAGTCAATCACAAAATAATGGCCAAATGAATACTATACAAAATATACAATTTAATTTAGCTAATAGTTTATGGGATAACATGAAAAATGCAATTCAGTCTATGTTATCAAATAAAGGAAAGCTATCAATTTTATCATCAACTTCTTCAGTGACTGTTACAGACAAGCCATCTGTTATTATTAAGGTGGGTAATTTTATAAAACAGCAAAATGAAATGTTAAGTCGCCAAGTACAAATTGATGTGCAGGTTTTAAGTGTGGAAACAAAATCTGATGATAATTATGGAATAAATTGGAAAATTCTTTTAAGGGATAAAGTGGGATTTTCAATTAATGGGCAAGCCCCTTTAAGTTCTAAAGGTGATGTTAATGTTTTTTCTCCCGACGTTACTACTCAAGCTTTCACAATTGGTGGAACTAAAGGGGGATTTTTAGATGGTAGTTCATTAATTATTAATGCACTAAGTTCTAGTACTAAAATGTCAATGGTAACTTCAGTTGCAGCTACTACTTTAAATAATCAGCCGGTTCCTGTTGAAGTGGTAAGACAACAAGGATATGTATCTAATACTACTTCTACTATGAATGGTAATAATCAAACGCAATTTTCCTTACAAACAGGGCAGATTAATTATGGTTTTGTTTTAAATATTTTGCCTGTGATAGAAGCAAATAATTTAGTTAATTTGCAAATATCTATAAATCTTTCGGATTTAAAAAATCTTGAAAAATATGCAGTTGGTAATGATCAAAATGGCTCATCGGTACAGCTACCTAATATGATTCAGCGTAATACAATGCAAAAAACAACTATGCGCTCTGGCGATACTTATGTAATTACTGGGTTTGATAGTGATACTAATTCCATTCTCAATAGTGGAGTGGGTGGAACAAAAAATTGGTTTCTTGGGGGTGGGGTAACAGCAAGTAAAAATAGGACCAAATTAGTAATTTTAGTAACCCCGCGTATTGTAAATATTTAAAAAGAATACTGATGCAGATTTATCAAAAGAATAAAATTGATTTTATTACTGGCATGGTTTGGCAAAAAAGCGATGAAGAGCATAAAGTTAGTTTAAAGCAAATGAAAACAAAATGTGGTTTTAATTTTTATTGTAAAACTAATAAAATTATTACTACTTATGGTTTTGTAAAACTAAATTTGCACAATGGTAAATCTGAAGATAATACAATAAAAAAGAAAAAAATAAAATTAAAGAAACCAACTTCGCTGGGACTATTTATAGTTAATGCATTAGAGGTAAATAAAGAAACTGAAGATTTATTTATTTGTTTTCGTTTTAATGAAAATCTTTTTGGATATCTTCTTTTATATAAAGCGACTATTTTTCCTTATGAAGGTGAATTTATTGGGACTGAATATGAAGTAAAAGCAAAAATAAGTAAACTAGCAGCGGAGTATAATATTAAAACAGCAAAAATATTTGAAGACGTTCCTTTTTTTAATTCTTCTTCTTTTATTAATGAGACAGGTTTGAAAGTTATAGTTATTAAATCTTTTTTTGAAAATAATAAGATTTTGGGAGCTTCTGATTATTATTTATGGCAGAATAAATCATTTAAAAGTATAGTGAGAAATTCACAGATTGAGCCGATTACATTATTGAAAAAAAAATATAAAACTGTATTAATAAGTTTACTTATTATTAGTGGGGCTGTGTTAATTAATGAATTGCAAAAGAGCTATTATAAAAATTTAGACAATCTTGAAGCTTTGCAAAATTCTATGATAGACAAAACAAATATATTTGTTAATGATGTAGGAGTTGATGCAAAAACTTTTATTGATTCATGTTTTAGTAATATTGATAGATATATTAATCCTATTAATAACTGGCAGATTGATTCATTAAATTGTAATTTAAAAGGTACAAGTATTACTTATAAAACAGAAAATGGAACATTGGCGGAAATAAAAGCAGCAATTAATGATAAAGGTTTAATAATTGGTGATAAAACTGCTCGATTAAATAAAAGTTTTGATTTAACTAAAATTCAACCAAATAAAAGTTATCAACCATATTTAGAGCAAATTGAAAATTTAAAAGTGATGGCAGATAAATACGGGTTATTAATAAAAATAAATGGTTTAAAAAAAATTGAAGTTAGTTCATCACTTTCACCAATATTTTTATATAACAATAATATTATTAATAATATAAATATTTTAGAAATATCCATGCAGTTAAACAGTGACGGCTTTTTTAATTGGGTAATTAGAGGGGAGTTAAATGGTAGGTAAGTTATTATTTCTTATACTAGTTATTTGCAATTATTGTTTTGCAATAGAGTCTGGTATAGTAAATGAAAAATTAAAAATTAATAAATCTATGCCGGTGGTTATTAGTAAAAAATCATTAAATGTAGATAGTAATGTTATTAATAAAGTAGATTTAGATTCAGAAAATATTAACACATTAAAGCGTAAATTGGAAGTAGAAAAAGTTAAAGCTGATATTCAAAGAACTATGAATGCTTCTGATGGTACATCATTAGGCAAGGGGCTTGGAGAAACTACAGTGACTTCAGTTTATATAGAAGAGAATGGTTCAAAATATGCTACTTTGCAATTTGTTGATGGTTCAACATTAGATATAGAAATTGGATCTTTAATTGGAGAATATGAAGTATTAGATATTTCTATGACTGGGGTTACCCTTAAGAAAAACTCTTGTAAAAAAGGCAGATGCGTTCAGAAAATAATTATTAAACGTCTTTACTCAAAAATTAATGATGTAGTAACTAATAATGTTCCAACTAAATATATGCCAACTCCAGAGATTATGGAAAAAAATACTCAGATGGTTCCGCCCATTATTACTAATAGATAAAAGGTTAGATTTAGATAATGAACTCAATGGTATTAACAGGTATAGGGGGAGAATACGAATTAAGTAAAGCTCTTCGTGAAAAAATGGTACTTTTAATGGACGGTACTATTTATGTTAATGAAAATTATAAGAATGATATTGATGTTTTAAATAAAATTACTTTTTTTTGTAATATAAATGATGAAACTGGCGATTTACTAACTACACGCGATAAAATTAAATATACGATTCCTGAAGTAATACGTGGCTTTTATGAAGAAGATTCTGCCAATGCGTTTTCGGATGGTGCTTCGCAAATGCAACGTGAAATTATTAATTTAATCCAAATAGCTCATCAAAAAAATGCATCTGATATACATATAGAGCTTAATGCTTCTTCTACTTTTATAATGTTTAGAATATTAGGTGATTTAGTATTATATAAAACCTTGACTTATGATTCAGGTAATTTAATGTGTACAACTTTATACAATACAATGACTACAACATCTGGTACAAATTTTAATTCAAGAGTTCAGCAAGATGCGAATATTCAAGAAGCATTTTTACCTAAAGAGCTTAGCGGGATTAGGGTTGCAACTGGACCTACCCAGGGGGAAAATTATTTTATTGTGCTTAGATTATTACCAAAAGGAGCAAATAGTACTTTAGAAGATATAGGGTATAGTAAATTTCAATTGAAATATATACGTGATTTTAAAGCAGTTAGAAATGGTGGGATTGTTATTTTTTCTGGACCAACTGGGTCAGGAAAATCTACATCACTGCAAGCAATGAATAAAGAAACGTTGAAAGAGTATAAAGGTAGAATTAATTTACTTTCAATTGAAGACCCTGTAGAGTATCCTATTGTAGTGGAAGATGTTGTTGAGGGTAAGAAAGTTTTTTATTCTGCAAGACAAATTGCGGTTCCTTCTACTCAAGATAAAGAATTACGTAAGCAATATTTTAATAATGCAGTAGTTGCGGCAATGCGTCAGGATCCAGATGTTATTATGATTGGTGAGATTCGTGATCCAATTACAGCTGAGGCAGCAATTACAGCGTCAATTACTGGGCATCCTGTAGCTTCAACTGTTCATGCAAGTAATGCCATAATGATTATAGATAGGTTAATAACTATTGGGGCAAATAGAAAACTATTATTAGCACCAGGAACTTTATCAGGATTAATTTCTCAACAATTAGTTCCAATATTATGTCCAAAATGTAAGAAATCTTTAATAAGTAATTTGCCTGATTTAGAAAAAAATAATAAAGCACTAGTAACTAGATTATTACAAGCTTTTGATAATGATTTAACCAATATTTTTATTCGGGGTAAAGGTTGTAATTATTATGATTCTCAAACCAAGCAATCATGTATTTATGGGCATATTGATAGAACGGTAGTTGCAGAAATTGTAGTACCCGATGAAATGTTTTTACAATATTTGCGTCAAGATGATTTATTTAATGCTAGTAAATATTGGCTTGAAGAGCAAAAAGGTGTAACGATGATGTGCCATGGATTAGCTAAAGTTAAAAGTGGCTTAATAGACCCAAGGGCATTGGAAGCTAAATTAAAGCTAATTACACCACAAAAGAATTTAGATAGGTGTTTGAATGATTATTAAAACTTTAATGCGCTTAAATTTTAGTTTAAAAAAGAGAATTAAAATTTATCGGATATTATCTAAAGCAACTAATGAGTTACATCAAGGTGTAAAAATTAAAACAGCTCTTGAGCATTTAATGGTGTTAGAAAAAAAAGCTAATAATGATAAAACTCTCATCTATAAAATGTTTAAATTATGGATAAAAGAATTAACACAAGGGCGTGAATTTGGCCAGATAATTAATGATTTTGTTCCTCATTCCGAGGCAATGATTATATCTTTCTCAGAAACATCCGGCAAAATTTCTGACGGATTTGCGCTAGCTGCTCAAGTAGCTAAATCACAAGCAAATTTTATAAATGCATTTAGAAATGCACTTATTGCTCCATTAGTTACATTAACTATTGCTTTTTTAACTTTAAGTTTTTTTTGTAATGGAGTGTTACCAGGAATAGCAAATGCTTTGAAGGTTGAACAATTATCAAGTTTTTCATTAATTGTTCTACATATAACAAAATCATTTAATGTTTGGTTTCCTTTAACAATAGTGTTATTTTTTTCTTTAATATTTTTTGTTATATGGGCATTACCGAATTATAAAACAGGTTTTAGATTGAAATTAGAAAAGTTTCCGCCATTTTCTTTATATAGATTAGTTATAGGCTGTTCTTTTTTACATGCTTTCAATGCATTAACAAAATCAGGAGTGCCGCAAGTAAAAACATTACATAGAATGGCAAAATTTGCTAGCCCCTATTTAAAATATAGAATTGATAAAATTTTATATTTTATGAATAGAGGGATGACATTTGGTCATGCTTTAATTAGCACTCGTTTAAATTTTCCTGATAAAGAAACTATTGATGAGTTATCAATGTATTTAGAATCAGGCAATATGGATTCGGCACTAGATATGGTAATAAATAATTTAAATGAAGATGGCTTTGAATTAATTACCATTCAAGCAAAGATTGCTCAATATATTTGTACGGGAATTATTGTACTGGTGATTGTATTTTTATTATTTAGTTTATTTTCACTTGTTCAAGATATGCAAGCAGTTAGTATGATATAGCATAACAGGATTCTCATTATTATTTTTGTAAAGGCAAATTTTAGTAATGAAAATATATTATCCTAATAAATAAAGGGTAGTAGTAACTAAGGTTTCTATAACTAGAAATAGTTTATAGAATTAATTAATTTTTAAAGGAAATTATTATGAACGTTAATAAAAATATAAATAATACGCCTAAATCGCAGCAAGGGATTTCTTTATTTGATTTTGTACTGTGGTTTACTATAGTTGGTATTGTTATTTTAGCAATATATAATATTTATTTGCCAAGTAAAAACCAAGCAAATTCACAAATTATAGTGACAGAATTAAATGCTATACAATCAGCGGCGCGAGTAATTTACCAGCCTAATTCTGATAAATATAAAAATGCTAAGCTTGATGATTTAGGTGACTTACCTCCATCAATTACAAACAATGGTACTACTTACACTAGTAATGTTGGTGGGGCAATTACTTTAAAAGGTGAAACTGATGGTTCAAGTTTTACGGTTACATATGATAATATGCCTAAGACTATTTGTTTACTTGCAAGATCTAAAGCTCTCTTAACGGGTTTTACAGCAGATGTCACGACATGTGATAATGGTAAACCATCATTTACTTCTAATTAATGTATGCCATTTTTATTAGTTGTAATTATTGCAGCTTCATTATTTTGGGTTAGCACGCTTAATTCAAAGCAGGCTAATCCAGCTGATCCAGTTAATATGGTAAATTATGTTGCTAATGATATTGCTGAAGACTTATTATTTGATTTAAATATAGCAAATGAATATGCTAATAAAAATCCAACAACTGAGGGATTAATTAAATCTGATGAGCTTTCAGCTTTTTATAAACCTCTTTATAAAGATAAAAAGAAAGATAATTTAGCAGAATTTAGGGCATATATATTTTCACATAATGAATCGCAGACAATTAGTAAATATGTATTGGTAGCTTGGAATTCGGTTAATCCAAGAATTATGGCTTTAAGTCCGATTGAAAGTAATGTAATTGGTAGTTTAGTACAAATATCAACTCAACAGCCTGGGGGGGTAACTCCTATAATAGTAGGAACAAATTATCAATTAGATTGTAATATTAGTATAAATTCTATGATAAAAAAACATGAGATGGAAGAAAAATATAAAAAAATATTTAAAGATATATGTATTTCAGAAAGAAGCTCAAAAGATTGGTTATATGTAATTTTTAAAAAAATCCAATAGAGTAAAAAATGAGAAAAATAAAATATCAGCGTGGCATTAGTTTATTTGAATTTATCTTAGTTATAGGAATTATTGGGCTAATTACGACTATAGTAATGAGTCAAGTAAATGATTATTTCAAAAAAACTAAAAGCCAGCAATATGGCTATCAAAGCATTGTTTTGGCTAAAGCATTTTCTCGTTATATTATTGATCATTATAAACAGTATTATGATGCCTCGAAAAGTTCCATTCAGCATATAAAATATCAAGAATTAAGTGATGCAAATTATTTACCTCTAGGCATGAAAAATCAACAAAACGTTTATGGATATACTCCATGCGTATCTATAGTTTATGATTCAAATTTAGATTCAATTCAAGCTGCTATGTTTTTTACTACTAAAAATATTGAAAGTAATGTAAAAATTACGCTTAAAGAAGGTGCTGATGCTATGATGGCAGCTGGTACTAGTGCAGGAGTAATTGACACTGTTAAAAATCAAGTCAATGGTGCGGGTAGGGCGTGGAAGATTGATAATAGTAATGGTAATGATTATGATTCATATTTTAAAAGTGGTGGGTGTGATTATTCTCAAATTCCCCCAAACAGTATAGTAATTAATTTATCAATGTTATCAGATTATGTTTTACAACAAAAAAATGAATCCCAAGATAATGTAGAGCAATATTTATATAGGGTTCCTGATAATTCCCCTAAATGTCCCTCAGGTACAGCATGTAATAAGAATACTATGACAACTGATATTATAATGAATAGCACAGATAGTAATGGTGATAACCCTAATTATCATAGTATAAACTTTGGAGCTGGTACTACAATAGCTCAGGGCCCGATACTAACTTCAGGTAGTAATCCAGCTATTAGAAATATTAAGCCACTTAGTAATGAAGTGGTATTAGCTGGAGGCGGATTTGTAGCTGAAGGTTTACGCCCATTATTTTATAAAAAGCAATATGAATCTTGTACTGAAAATGAATTAGCTACAATAGTTAAAGAGTCATCTGATAGGGCAGGCTTAATACAAAATCAACTTGTTTGTTCTTATAGTATAGGATGTGCAAATATTAATAAATATAATTATTATTGTTATTTACCGATTTCTGAGGAGACCATTACTTATCATTTAAATGGTCAAGCTAATTCTTTTACATGCCCTGATGGTAGTTTTATTGATTTATCAATTCCTTTTGTGGTGGATGTAAATGGCCAAATAATTGACTCTACTAGTGATCAAATTGACCCTAATTTTTTAGAGCCAACAAGTTTTAGACAGATACTGTATATATATAAAGGATTAGCTCCGAGAGTTAATCATCAATCTGTTAATATAATATCAGTTACATGTTCTACTAATCCATCATTTATAAGAAAATATTAGGAAAATATTTTGAAAAGAAGTAATGTTATAATCTTTAATAATGGGTTTACAATAATAGAAATGTTATTATTTATTGCTATAATAGGAATTTTTGCAGGATTGCTATCAGTTTATGTAAATGTTATTTTTAAAAATTTTCAGGCAAAACAGCTGGCAGATCAAAGTATTGTGTATGCTAAATATTTTAGTGATTACATTAACAATAATGAGAACACAATTTCTCAATCAATCAGTCAGGATAGCTCGACTATTTTTTCTCTAGATGGGGTAACAGGTGGAAAACCTGTTGCGATTCCGAAAGGATTTACTAAATTAAATGTTTTTGGTCAGGCTCCATGTATTTCTGTTACCAGAAATGCAAATGGAAAACTATTTCCAATGTTATTCTATGTGGGTGCCAGTTCAGATAAACAAGTTGCTCAAAGAGCCTCATTAATATTGGGTGCTAAAGGTGGATATAAAGATAGAAATAAAGATAATACTTATCTTATTAAAAGTGGAGGTGGTTGGGAAATTGACGATACTACCCCTTATTTAAAAAACAAATCAACAGAAATAATTAATAAATGTAAAAATGAGATTGCTGAATATTCAGTTTTTTTAAATTTAGCGATGTTTCCGTATTTTAATCATGAAGCATCGATAAA
>CALMTA010000282.1 GCA_937872505.1 uncultured Neisseriaceae bacterium
TATTAATGTTTTAAATATTTTTTTAAATCATAAACCATTACCGCAAAATATTTTTACTATGCCAGATTTTAGTTTATTTATGCATATTAATCTTGTTGATAGTTTAAAATTTAGTATAATTCCTGCAATTCTTTCCTTATTTCTAGTTAATTTTTTTGATGCAACAGCCACAGTAATTGGCTTATTATCACAAATTGGTTACAAAGATATTGAAACTAAAAAAATTTATTATAAAAAATCATTAATTTCTGATGCTATATCAGGCATGGTTAGCAGTTTAATCGGAACTTCCCCTGGAGTAATTTTTGTTGAGAGTTCTGCTGCTATTCAAACGGGTGCTAAAACTGGATTATCAGCAATTTGCACTGCAATTTTTTGCATACCATTTTTATTTCTATCACCTATAATTAGCTTAATTCCCAATTCCGCTACTTCACCAATACTAATACTAGTTGGTATTATAATGATGAATAATATTCGTAAAATTAATTTATCTAATCTCGAAGATTTAATAGCAGTAGTTTTAACTATTATTATGATGCCTTTATGCTTTTCTATAACAGCTGGTGCTGTATTTGGCATTTTAAGTTACACTATATTAAAAATTATTTTAGGTAAATGGGAACAACTAAGTATTAGTTTAATTATTGTTGCATTATTCTGTATTAGCTGGTTTATAATAATTTAAAAGAAATATTCAAAAAATATGGATGCTACATAGCTTTATTAAAAAAGAACAAAAAATTTCTAAAAAGGAATTAAGTATTGCTCAAAAAAGATTAAAGGAGCTTAAACATGAGAGATAATGGCAAATGGCACAATGAAATGCGAATATTAGCATTACAAGACCCTGAGGTTAGAGCTGCATACGAAGAGTTCAAACTTGAATTTGAAATTGCCGAACAATGTAAATTAATGCGACAAAAAATGAATATTAGTCAAGAATATGTTGCCAAAAAAATGCATTCTTCTAAGAGTGCAATTTCTAGATTAGAATCTGCTAAAGGCAGTAAACATTCTCCATCAATTTCAACTTTAAAAAAATATGCCGAAGCAATAGGATGCCACTTAGAAGTTAAAATCGTTCCTAATTGTTAAGGATGTAAAATAAACAACTAAGTATTAGTTTAATTATTGTTGCATTATTCTGTATTAGCTGGTTTATAATAATTTAAAAGAAATAATGAACCAGCTACTATAATCATTTTCTTATTTAGACTTCTGGAAAACTCCAATGCTTCTTTAGGATTTTCTTTAATATTTTCATGTAAAAACATCCCATTGCCAATTTTTGCTAATTCTTGTGCATTCATACCACGGGAATTATTAGCAATCGAAGTATAAACTACTGTATTCGCTATTTTAGAAAAATAAGAAAACATTCCTGATATATTTTTATCTACTAAAATCGAAGTAATAATTACTACATCCTTACTATCTATTAACCCCTGTAATGTTTCATGTAAATGTTTTGCTCCATGTTCATTATGTGTCGCATCAAATATAAGCAATGGTTCTTTTTCTATCACTTCTAATCTATAAGCCCATTTAGTGTTTTCTGCCATATATTTAATACTATCTTTAGCAATTCCCAAATCACCTAATACCTCATATGCACAAAGAAAATTATAGGCTTGAAATTTGCCAAATAAACTTAATGAATATTCTTCACCCCTAAACTTTAAAATAGTTTTAAAGTTTTTAGTATCTAATTTAATAATTGGATTATATTTTTCTATCACGTTAACATAATTAGTAGTTCTTTTTTTTACAGCCTCCAATAATTCACTTGAATAATCAGCAATTATTGTTTTACCATTTTTAATAATTCCTGATTTTTCTTCGGCAATTTCCGCTAGAGTAGAGCCTAACCAACTTGTATGTTCTAATGCTATATTAGTTATAATAGAAAATATAGAATCAACAACATTTGTTGCATCATTTTTTCCGCCCATTCCCACTTCTAAAACTAAATAATCAATATTGTTTTGCGCAAAATAATAAAACATTATTGCTGTTAGTAATTCAAATGGTGATAATTCTATACCACTATCCTTCATTACTGATAATACCACTAATTCACACTTATTCAATTCATTATCAGATATTTCCGCCAAATTTATTCTTATTGTTTCATTAAGTAAATGAATATATGGGCTGGTAAATTTACCCACTTTAAAACCCGCATGATGTAGACCAGCTTCAATAAAGGCTGCTGTTGAACCTTTACCATTAGTTCCAGTTATATGAATTACTTTATAATTATTTTGTGGATTGCCTAACTTATTTAATATTTGTACAACGCGAGTTATACCAGGGTTAATAAATGAATGCTCTTGGGTTTCTAATTTTGTAATTAACTCTAAATTCATATTTTTAAACGTTCAACTATTTTATTACTTAACAAATGTTCATCAATAATACTTTTTAAATCAGATTCATCAACATAGGTATACCAAACCCCATCTGGGTAGATAACACATACTGGATTATCTTCACACCTACCTAAACAACCTGATTTACTAGCTCGTAATTTTCCCTCCCCCCACATATTTAAAGACTTTAAATATGTTTTAGTAAAATTAAAAGCCTCTTCCCCACCCAAATAACCGCAACCAGTTTCATCAGCTTTTTTATTAGTACAAAAAAAGATATGTTTAGTATAAAACACTATTTTAACCCCTTAAAATCTCAAATCTATTTTATAATAAAGCATAATTTAACCACAATATTGGTTCTTTATGATACATTATAATTCAAGCAGTTTGATATCCTAATAATCAAGCGTATGTGTTTTTACTAACAAAAAGTCTTTTTTTATTGGGTTTTCTAAATCATTATTAATTGTAATAACTGTATTACCCCTATAACAAATTGGATCGAATGGATCTACAATTAATGGTTGATCAAACTTATAATTAAATTTATATGGTTTATAATTATAAACCATACTCTTTATAGTAATAGTATTATTGGTATTTTTAATAATTTTTATAGAATCATCATTAACAAAACTACCAGAAGCCTGCCCATTGCAATTTATCATATAGAGTAAATTATCAGCATCTGTTATAGGCGATAACAAACAAGTTTTATGCTCACGGAGGTCATCATTTACTAAAAAATCAGCTACAAATTGATTATTTCTTAAATAAATTAATAATTGATTAAGCCTATTATCACTAAGAATATATTCGCGTTTAGCAAATATACTATCTTTAATAGTTAAACAACTCTTTGAAACAAAACCACTATAACAATCAAAAATATTACTCATTGGATCTTTATATAATTTTAATAAATTATGATATGAGTTAGATAAGTTTGTTAAATCTTGCTTCATTTTATCTGATAATAAACCTTTACTTGCTAACATACGCTCATAATTATCAACATAAAAAGAATCGTTCTCATCTTGATTATATTGTTTAGTCAACTCTTCCATTGCTTTTAGTACAGCCTCATCAGGTTCTACTTTTTCTACAGGGATACCAATAGAATACCAGGATGATGTTACAGGATTCCAATAAAAATAATCTTTAGGCCCTTGCAATTGTGAGTATACATTATTTGCATAACTAATTATCTCATTAATCATACTTACGCATTCTGAATCAGATTTATCATCAGTTGCTGATTTACATTTTAATTCTGGATATCCATCCTCACTAATATATCCATTATGTTGTAAAAATAATTGCTTAAGCTTTGAAAAATCACCTCCAGCCTGCATAGCTGATATTGTAAGCTTATAATTTACTCCATAAGGATTTTTTCTAATTCTATCTATTATATTGGTTAATCCACCCATCCTATTAAACCCCTGATTGTAATAATCTTTTTCTATAGGTGAATCAAATTTTAATCCTATACGAAATAAAACACTAAATCCTGCATCTATTTGCTCAATAAATTTATCCCCACACATTTGTCTAAATTTTATAGGATAATCTGTTACAAGTTTTAGTGCTTCAGGGGTAAGAGATTTTATTCCACCTATACTACCATTCTTAAATACTGCTGTCCTTGAATATGTATAAATATAGTGAAAATTCATAGTATAAGGATCATCGAAACTACTTTTAGCATAGCTATGAGCAGCAATTTCAAACGCACCATAATTAATAGGTCCGCCATACTCTGTTGCCAGTACATTTCTAATTCGTATTTCTGCAAATGGATCATCAAAGCTTACATATCCTGCTGGATTTATAAAATCTATATTTTTAAAATCTTTAGCTGCTAATAAGCAAGTATTTGTAGGCGTGGAATTAAAAGACATAGTATCAAATGTCCCACCTATAATTAAGGGAGAAGCTTTTACTGAAACTATAATAAACAACAATATAATAAATTTGTAAAGATTTATTTTCATATATACTTCCAATATTAAATTATTTATTTTTATAAAAATTTATGCTATTTAATTACAAGAACATGCTTAATATATAAATATTATATAACGCATTTT
>CALMTA010000283.1 GCA_937872505.1 uncultured Neisseriaceae bacterium
TATAGCGTAGCAGGGGGAATGGTTGCAAGAGAATCAGTAGCCAATAGATGGTTTAAAGAAACAAATGTTATGCCAAGTAATTGCTATGGTTTAACGGAAACCTCTCCTGCAGTTACTATGAACCCATTTGATAATACATTTGATAATTCAGTTGGTTTTCCTATTCCTTCTACAGAAGTGGAAATAAGAGATCAAGAGAATGGTTCTTTGTTACCTATTAATTCAATCGGATTAATTTTTGTAAAAGGTCCTCAGGTAATGAAAGGGTATTGGAACAATCCTGAAAAAACAGCACACGTATTAGATAAAGATGGGTGGTTTAATACAGGAGATTGTGGTTATTTAAATGAATTTGGGAAATTATTTATAAGCGGTAGACAAAATGATATGATAATTGTATCTGGATTTAATGTTTATCCTGTAGAAGTGGAACAGGTGTTAGATAAAATTCCTGAAGTTAAAGAGGCCGTTGTAGTGGGAAGTATTTACGAACCAACCGGAGAAAGGGTAAATGCTTTTGTAGTTTTAAAACCTAATATGTCAATAACAGAAAGTGAGATTATTAAAAAATGTAAAAAAGATTTAGCAAATTATAAGATTCCGCATCGTATATTTATTATTAATGAATTACCCAAAACATTGGTTGGTAAAATTGATAAAAAAAGGTTGTCTGATAAATTAAAGGAGTTGTCATGATTAATAACACAAATAAAACTATCTTTATAACTGGAGCATCAAGAGGTGTTGGTTTAGAAATAGCAAAACGTTTTGCAAAAGAGGGTGCTAATATTGCTTTTGTAGCTAAAACAGTTAACCCTCATCCTAAATTGCCTGGTACAATTTGGACAGCACGCGATGAAATTCTTCAAGCAGGTGCAAATGATGTATTAGCTATTCCTTGTGATACAAGAGATTTAGCAGCATTGAAAAATGCTATAAATCAAGCTGGAGAGAAATATGGAAAAATTGATGCATTAATAAATAATGCTAGTAGTATTCATTTATTAAAAATAGCAGAGCTACCAGAGAAACGTTATGATCTAATGCAAGAAATTATTGTTAGAGCAAGTTTATTTGCATCTCAATATGCATTACCATTTTTACAAAAATCTAGTCAAGCGCATATTTTAAACTTAGCTCCAAAGCCCGAATTAAAACCTAAATGGTTTAAAAATCATACGGCTTATACATTATGTAAATTTAGTTCAGGTATGATGGTTATGGGGCTAGCTGAAGAACTGCGTGATAAAAATATTGCAGTTAATGCTTTATGGCCGGCTACATTATTAGATACAGCAGCAGTACAAAATTTACTTGGAGGGCAAAGTGCTATTGAAAAATCTAGAAAACCAACAATTATGGCAGATGCTGCATATTATATATTAAATCAAGATAGTAGCAATACTGGAAATTATTATTTGGATGAAGATATAATTGTCAAAGCTGGACTAAATTTAGATAGTTATTCAGTTGTTCCTGGTAGTGAATTAATAACAGATTTATATGTTGAAAAAAATATATAATTTATTAAATATTTGGAGATTTTACCATGACATTTATATTTATTCTTGGTTTTATTATATTGAGTATGGTAGTTATTTATATAACACCTAAATTATTATATTGGACAATTAGTTTATTTGTTTATTTATTAATTATAAGGTTTATATCATGGCAATATATTAACCAAGAGGTATTTTGGGTAATATCATTAATATATTTAATACTTTCTTTATTTAACATACAAGCAATTGGGCATCTCTTAACAAAAACTATATTTTTAAAAGCAAAAAAGCTTTTACCTAAAATTTCTGAAACTGAAAAGTTAGCACTAGATTCAGGGGATCCTTGGTTTGAAAAAGAAATATTTCAAGGTAAACCAAATTTTAATACTTTACATAATAGTAAAAAATTTCAATTATCTCCTGAAGAACAAAGTTTTTTAGATAATGAAACTAATGAATTATGCATTATGTTAGATGATTGGAAAATTACTAATGTTACACATGATTTACCTGTAGAAGTTTGGAATTTCTTACGTAATAAAGGATTTTTTGGTCTAGTTATTTTAAAAAAATACGGAGGCAAAGGCTTTTCAGCAGCTGCTCATTCAGAAATAGTTTTAAAAATTGCTACAAGAAGTAATTCAGCAGCTGTCACAGTTATGGTGCCAAATTCATTAGGCCCTGGAGAACTATTACATCATTATGGAACTGATGAACAAAAAAACCACTATTTACCTAGATTAGCTAAAGGTGAAGAAATACCTTGTTTTGCTTTAACTGGGCCAACAGCAGGTTCTGATGCTACTTCCATGCCAGATGAAGGTATTGTTTGCCATGGAGAATATAAAGGTCAAGAAGTTTTAGGTATAAAATTAAAGAATATAAATAAACGATATATAACTTTAGCACCAATTGCTACTTTAGTAGGTTTAGCGTTTAAATTAAAAGATCCAGATGGGTTATTAAAAGGTATAGGACGAGAGGGAATAACTTGTGCATTACTGCCTTATGATCACTTAAACTTGGAAATTGGTAATCGTTCACTTCCTTTAAATCAGGCATTTATGAATGGGCCAGTTAGAATGAAAGAAGGGTTTATTCCTATCGATTGGATTATTGGCGGGCAAAAAATGGCTGGAGAAGGCTGGCGTATGCTAGTTGATTGCTTATCTATTGGTAGATCAATTTCCTTACCTGCTTGCGGAACTGCAAA
>CALMTA010000284.1 GCA_937872505.1 uncultured Neisseriaceae bacterium
CGATACTGAAGAATTCGAAAAAGGAAAAGAGTATTATATTAGAGAACAAGTGATTATCTTTCCAGGCAGTACTTTTGAATATACTTTTATTGTTAATTGTGACAAATATCCTAAAGTAATTGATAGGTCAGGTGTGTATATTAAGGGTTCACTTGAAAGGGAAATATTACCTTCAATGGTAATGTTAGAATCTGATATAACTATAATAGGAACAAGAAATAACCTTCAAAATTGTAATACCAGAACACATTCTATGTATAAAAATAATAATAACTCCTATCAATTTACTTCTTATAAATATAATACAATGCATTACATCCCCTTTTTTACGCACAATGACTCGGATTATTTCGTTCAATTACGAAATATAAGTATTGATAGTTGGTATTGGTCTTTATTTGAACTTAATGAAAAACAGTTTGGTTTATGGCAAGAAATATGTCAAGAAAATAGAACCACTTCTTTATTCAGCCCAATTACACCTAATACACCATGGGGGCTATATTATTCAGACAGACAAGAAAATAATTTTAAGACAATAATTCATAATGCTGGGTTTCCTTTTGTAAAATATAGCTAATAACTTAATATGAACAATTTAATGCTGGTTAACCTTCAAGGTAGTGAATTAACTCATTTTTTAAATATTTATTCTTCTTGGTGCATTCAAAATAACTGGGAGCTAATTACATATGACGATTTTACCAAACTAAAAAACTATTTAAATAACAATCAAAAAAAATATGATTTTATTGAAATAGTCTCTCATGGTAGCTCAACTCAAATTGACAGCTTATATATCGGTCCAATATTAAATCAATTAAAGAATGTACAAAGTATAAATAATAATTCAACAGTGATCCTTAGTGCTTGCAATACTGGAATTATATTCGGAACTATCGCTCCTATTTCGTGTCTATTATCTGAAATTCTAAATTGTAAAGTTTTAGGTTCATTAGGTTATATTTCGTTCGATACAACATATGCATTGAATAATGAAATTTGTTATCCTTGTGAAAACATATATTCATCTAATTGTCATCCAAAGGCAATTTCAGCTGTAGGTAGATCAGTCTGGCACACTTTTGAACCTTCTATTAAACAGAATCTTACCTATTTACCTACCTACATCTTTTTAAATAAAATAAATTCATTTGAATTTGAATTTATTAAACAACTTAAATTTGATATCCCAATTATTAAAATAAACAAAACATTTCTAATATCCTCAGAAACAACCATATGCTTTGCAGATACTAATATTTACATAACTTTAAATTATACACATGCATATAATGTTAAATTAAATAAATATGCAATAATTAATGAATCAGAATTATTTATAAGTAACTTACTTAACTTTATCAATTAAACATAATTAAAAAGAAAAAACATATATAATACACTTCAATATTTCTACAAAAATTTAATAATTTGAACATCTTTCTTAAAATCATTTAGATTATAATAATAGCAATTGATCATTAAAGCACCATTTAGTTTAAAATATCTTGCTAAATTATAGGTACCACCTATACTTTCATAATAACCATTAGCAGAATTACATACTGATAATGTAACTATTTTCACTTTACTAATATACTTTAATATTTCAAAGCCCCAAATAGTATCACAATTATAATTATTTTTTCTGCAAAGAAAATAGACATCGTCTCGTATTTTGGTATTTATATAGCCATGAGTCGCAATATGTAAATATTCATTTTCACGATATTCATTAAAAAATCTATCTTTTGTAAACTCATTTCCTGAAAATAACAAAGAATTAGAACTTCTTTTTTTCAAATTTATACATTCTAAATATGCTCCTGGAAGCTCTTTAACTAAACTTTGCGGCCTCATTATAGTTTGCTTATTTGAAAAAGAAAAAATTGCACTATTTAAGTTTTTATTTTCACAGTTAAATACGTTTAAGTTAATAGAAGAAAGTGAAAAGGCATAGTAAATTAATAAATTATTTAAATATTCAGATTTATAGTTCAAATTACGAAGACTTTTATCAGAGCAAATTATTATATGTTTAATATCCGATTTTAGAATGTTTTTAAATATTTTAACAACGATATTTTTATTTTGAATGGTGTCATATAATCCTAAATTTGATATTTCGTCTTTGTTTAAATATTTTAATTCCGAATCACTCAAATTTATTTTATAAAGTTGAATGTCTTTATTTTTTACAAATAAATAAACAAAACTATCAACCAAATTTAATGAAACTAATTGTATCGAATCATCAATTTGATATTCATTAATATTTTTTATTATTCCCTGAATTCTTTCTTTATAATAATTTGAAAATTTTTCTCTATAAAAAGTAGATATTGAGTCAAGGTTTTCTATTAACCTTGAATATAAAGATATATCTTTTTTGTTAAACCTAGCAAATTTAAGACTATCCTTCAATGCGCTTTCTTTTATAATTAGACTATCTGGCATATTATATTTTTTATTTAAGTCTATTGACTCACTACTTAATACTCCTCCTTTTAATTGTTCTTGTATTTCATAAAATTTAATTATGTATTTAACTTTTTTCGTTTCTCTGTACAAATCATAATAAATATTTAATGAGGTATTGTAAATACCAATAGCGTATTTCAGTACTTCTATTTTTCTATTTTCGTCTAAAATATAAATCTCTTTAAAAATTAAAGAAATCACTTTTGAAATTAATGATTCGGCTATGTATAAATATTTAATATTATTATTATGCTTGTATTTATAATAATTATTTATTAATATATTACTTATTGGTATAAAATTAAAAAAACCCATATCAGCTTTTCCTAAGATAATATCTTTCTCATTTTTAATATAATATTTGTACTTATAATTTATATTCTTATAAGCTGTATTATTTGAATTATCATAATTTCCAATGTTTCTATAAGCAATTGATAACATTCCTGTCAAATTCCAATATAATATAATTGGTGGTCTTTTGGTTTTATTAAAGTACTTAATTGCTTTATTAAAATATTTGATTGATTGTAAATAATTTTCTTTTATAAAATAATATTCAGCAATTGATTTATTTATATTAACAAAATCTCCATATTTTTCTACATGAGAGATTAAATTAGTTAAAATATTTGACAACTTTAAAGTATCATTTAGTAGCTTATTGGCGTACCAATAGCTATTTAAAATATATTGATACAAAATGTAATTAGACTTATTACAAAGTTCAAATGCTTCTCGATAATCATTTAAAAATAAAGTATCAGTTCTTTCTAATCTTCCTATATAACCAGATATAACTTTGTACCTAGTTAGGGTTGTGCTATCTATCTTTTGAAATTTATGATAATTATTTATTGTTTCATCAATAATCTCTTTTCCAAGAATATACTGCCTTTCACCAATACATAATTGAATTAAAGTTTCAACTAAGTTTGCAACCTCAAAATTATAAAAATTTATTTTCGAAAGTACTTTATTTGCCTCAGTATAATATTTATATGATTCATACATATTATTATTATTAAAGTAATTGTATTCCCCCAATGCTTGTAAAATTTTACCTCTCCAATATTCAGGCAAATCGGAATCATTATTAAGAAAATAGGTCGCAATAGATAAAAATTTGTCATAGTAAATTTCATTTTCTAATTGGATTTCATCTAAATATTTAAGTAAGCTATCCTTTTTACAATCAATTAATGAAATATTAATTTTTGATTCAATTGGTAAAGAATCAATGTTAAATCTATTATATTTGTTTTGATTTTTTAAACATGAATTTTTTCTATAATTAATATAGTTACGTATTTTAGTGTTATTTTGATCATTAACATTAGAAAAGATTTCAAAGGCCTCAGTTAAATTATTAGAATAAAATAAAGAATCTGCTTTCTTTATTTTTTCATAGTCATTTATTTGATTATAATTTACAAAGAAATTAAGAATTTTAGCATTTATGTCTTCTTGTTTCTTTTCGTAACAATTTGACAATAGAAAAAATGATATTAAAATCAAAATTAATTTGTAAAAAAATGGAATATGAGATATTTTAATTATACCAAATTCCATTTTAAGTACTAATGAAATTATTTTAACACAATAACTAATAATAAATGTCGTAATTTTTAAACCCTTGTTCAACACACACAATGTGATCCCATTTAAATGTTATTTCCAAAAATTTAACATATTATTTCAATACTTCCATCAGGGTACACTATTTTTTCACATTCTTGAAGGTCAAACTGGGTTTCATTTTGAACTCGCAATATTTTAATATTTTTAATTTTAAAATTGTACTTTAAAAGCTCAATATTTAGAGTTTGAATGGCCTTAAATACAGAGTCAGAGTTTATTTCATCATTCATATTTAATTATATTTATAAAGTTAAAAATATTTAATCGATTACTTCCTCTTTATTTATTGACTTACCTTTAATGCCAGATATTACATCTGGGAACCCATTTATTAAATCTTTTATGCTTAAGTCTAAAGAAATAGAACCTGTTAATAATCCATTTAATTTGGTCTTATTATTTGATTGTTTAAATAAAAAGTGATATCCTGTTTGAAATCTAAAAAGATTACTTATTCTATATCCAAGACCAGTATATACTGTACTTTTCTCAAAAAAAGATGTATATGTTGAATTATTAAAATTTACTAATGACCATCCTAAGTCAATTGAAACTTTTTGCAATAAGTTCTTTTTATAGCTATAATATTTGACATCCCTATTAATTGGTTTTAAATTAATGCTGAACCCCATTGATGGAAAGGCTCTAAATCGAAGACTATCATTATTTGATTTTAGAAAGCTCAATGAAAGATATGGTGTAATGGAGTATTTATTTCTTAGTTCAAAAGAATAAATTTGAGTATTAACATTATTTATTGTAGCGTTTCTAAAAAAAATATTTTTATCCTTATATTCAAAGGGTACAGTTAAGATTGTATTTCTCATTTTAGAAAGTTCATTTTTTATTTGATTTTTGAAATTTAGACTATATTCTAATTTCTCTACTAAATTATTTAAATTATTTAATACATCATGACTGTTAGCAATATGATTTTCAATAATTTGTACTCTGTTTTTGAAGTCTATTATTAATTCAAGTGATTTTTTAATATTTAATATTTGAGATTCTATATTAACTTGTACAGCTGAATCTGAATTATCTCCTATTTTAATTTTTCCTTCTATAAGATTAAGCATGGAATGTAAATTACTTTGTTCATGTAACCAAAATAAAGTTTTTATAAAGGGTGTTGAATTAGTATAAATATTTATATCATTGAAATTTAAATTATTAAAATTTGAAATAGAAGGTAGTTGTATTGGTGATGCTGATATTGAATTAATAAGGTTTTTAATGTAATTTTCGTTAATTGTAATTTTTGAAATAGAAAGTCCATAATTAAAATTGATATATTCAAATAATGATTGTCTTAATTGAGAATCATATAGAATTAATTTGGAAGTAATACCTCCAAAGCTTAAAGTACCATTTTCAACTACATATTTTTTTTTATCGTTTTCATTATCAGGATATTCAATTTTATAGCTATAATAGTTTAATAGAGTATCTAGTTTGGCTCCAACCAAATTTAGCACTTTCGAATCATTTAATGAACTGTATTTTTCTAAATAGAGTTTAAAGAAATCTAGATACTCAAATATTTTATTATTAGTTCTTGTAATTATAGCATATTTTTTATTTGGTTTGAATAAATTATTTTTATTAAAATTTACATATGCATAGTTTTGTTTTTCAACAATAAAATATTTAATATCTTCGGATTTAATAATATGAATATTGTCTTTGTTTTTTGTAGAAATTATGTACGCTAGACTATTTATTTCATTATAATTATTTTGAAGTTCATAAAAAAGAACTTCTCTGATAGGCTCTCCTTGAAATGGAATTTTTAATGTAAATGGCTGATCAAATGGAATCGATTTATCGAGGCTAAAATCATCTTTGGATATTGTAACTATATATTGTTGTGAATATAAATTATTAATAAATAAATACGTGGATATGATTATCCATTTAATACTTAAATTTGATTTTACAATAGCAAGAATCATCTAGATACAGTATGTAATATTACAAAAATTTCTAAAAACAAACAAATAGTACATAAATTTTTTAATTATTTTACATAAAAAAAATTCATTTCGAACCCCTCATGGCTAAGTACTTTTTCTTGTTGAATTTTTGGATTCTATAAATACAGAGGATTTATCCCTGGTAGCTGATTTGTTTATCATTATTTGCGAAGTTACTGCTTCTTTAAGCAGTTTTATTTGTTTATAATTTTTAATTTTTTTCATGTTTTTTTCTGCCATCATTACAGAGGCTGCTAGCCATCTATGCCTTTGACTTGAATTTGACCAATAAGTTATTTTATTTGTTTTTGCACGAATAACACTTTTAAGGCCATCTCTAAATACCCTGAATTTGATTAAAAAAGATCAAAACAAATTTAGACAAGGCGATTCGAAGGCGCATAGCAGGGCATCTCTGTAACTGAGAATCAACGAAGTATAAATTTGTTTTCATCTTTAATAAAATTTTCAAATTTTATGATTCAATCAATGAACGGGTTTTTAGAGATGGCCTTAAGGCTTTCTATACAATTTGTGGTAGAAAATGTTTTTCCAAATCTGCCATTCATTTTGATCTTGTGCAGTGTAAGTGTTTCTTCTAGCCCTTCGAGCATTGATTTGGAAGCATGAATATTTATCGGCTTCAGATCTTCGATAATTTCAAGCAATTCTTGTTTCGCTCTTGCATAGTCATTTTGTGCATAGGCACCATTTATTCTTACCTTAATATCTTGCTTGAGTTCATCATTTAAATAGCTAAGCACATTTTCTCTCTTATGCCATTGACACCTTTGAACTAATGCCATTGATCCAAATACTACTTCGATTGCTTTTCTGATTCCGGTAGATCCATCAATGATAACTAATAGTCCCTTTTCATATTTTAATCCTCGTCGCAATATATCTCTCAGCATTTCACATATTGGGAGATGATTTTCACTGGCTGCTTGCACAAAACCTAATACATCTTTTTTCCCTGTATCTCGGATTCCCATCGCAACAATCATTTGCTGACCTCCTAGATCTATACCATCTATTAATATGGCTATATAAGTATTCTCTGTCCATTTTCGTTCATTAAATTCTTTTAAAAGTTCCTCACTATGTTCTATTGTTTGACTGAGGTTGTATCACGCCATGGATTCCAATGTCAAAAGAGCGGGCAGAAACTATGGTTTTTTTTGTAATATTTTTTACATTTTAGATATCCCTCGTCGACTTCCCAGACCCGTAATAAAATTCAAAGTACTTATTAGATTCCCGCCTTTTGAGATAACGCCATCAAAATTCCTACCAAAGGCAAATGTGATTTTTTTATTCATTCCGAGGTCGTACTCAGCATTAACTACTAAGCGCCAACTGGAGGGCACTGTGCCGGACCCAAGCACTCCACGGTATAGGTATTCTGAGCTTAGAGTGAGTTTATCATCAAAAGCATCTATTAATAGTCTTGTACCAATGTCAAGTGTACTTATTTTTGATGTGCTCACCATTTTAGTATCGTCAGCAAACAAATAATTAGGCTGGAATAAATATCGTGTGATAAACAATGCCTGTATTCCTTTTTCATCATTCTGATATCCCCCCGTTAGCCAGGATCCTGCCTTTAATACTTTGCTTATTTCAAATCTGTTGGTCGGAAAATCAATCACTATTCCGCCATCAAAATCTAAAAAAAATCCTTTGCGATTTTGTTGAAAAAGGGCAGCTATTTTTCTAATATTCTCATACTCTTGACTGCCAGTGATACTCTCATTAAATTCATTATTTGCTGCTTTATTAAGTTCACGCAGCAAGTTTTTGTAGTAATTCAGCAATGGCTTCTTCAGTTCATTATCAATAGTACTATCGGTGCTAATTTTCATGATTGTTTTTCTCACACTATCTATTTGTGGATTGTCCATATTACGTGCATGAGCCAATTTTAGTACCATTTTTTGAGCAGCTACTAGTTCTTCATATTTAGTATGAGTAACTGATGCCCAGCGAGGTCTAATAATAGAAAATTTAAATCCCAATCCTACTTTTGAAGTTGC
>CALMTA010000285.1 GCA_937872505.1 uncultured Neisseriaceae bacterium
TTTATCAAATAATTGTAAAAACTCATCCTTACGGCTAACTAAATATATAATACTACCACCAATACCTTCTATTGCTGGAATCCCCTTCCAGATGCTATCTGTATTATTTTCAATGGCAACTGCTCCCCTTTTAACTGCTTCCTTGAGAGCTTCTTCCGGATTTTCAACGTAAAACCCCATACTGCATGGCGAATTACTGTGAATGTTATAAAAATCTCTCGCAAAACTATCTGAACAATTATTTACAAAAAACTTAATTTGATTTTGTTGATATAACAATACATCATGATTTTTTCCAACCTTAGCCTGCTTAAAACCTAAATTGATAAAACTCTCATGTAAAATATTTCTATCACAAGTTACAAACTCTACAAAAGCAAACCCATCTGTTTTTAAAGGATTTTCAAATTTTTCCATAATTTTCTCCAGAATTTTTTAACAGCGCAAATTGTATCATTTTTTATAATACAATTACTGTGCAGTGCTTATAAAACTTTATTTATAGTTTAATTTATAAGAACTTTGCAGATAATACTCATTTTAAATTTATATTACCATAAGTTAAAAATCCTTTATTTATTAGGATTAGTGATACTTTTGTCACCATAAATAATTTTTTATTTTGATACAATTAAGACCTAACTTTTTGCGGTTGTAAACTTTATAAAACTAATTGTGATTATAAAACACTGATATTACAATATAATTTTTATTTAAGCAAAACATTTATAATAACAATTTAAGAAAGAAATATAATATGAATATCTCCTCTAACAAAATTTACAATCTTAAGACAATAATTTCCAAGAATGACTATACTCAAAAATTTGAAGAAGCCTCTAAATCAATGGAACTATTATCTAGTCACCAATCTTGGTTCTCAGGAAAAATTGGATTATCCCTTAGCCATTCCTTAAAAAATTTGGTTATACATTTGGTTAAGGCAAAACAAGAAGAATTAACTGAATATAACTGCGCAAAAATGTTGAAGAGCCTTTGTGATGCATATAATAAAATAGGAAATAATAAAAATGTTAATAACGCTCTAAAAATAGCTAACCTACTCTTAGAATACCACTCTAACAAAGGAAATGCTACTACAGGTCATTTTTCTGATGAAATAGCTAAGTTTGAAAAAACAAACCTATTTACAAATAGCCGTTACACTGAATATTCTAATATTAAAGATAATAATGTACCAGCTATAAATATAACTGGGAAAAATGATAATAATCACTCTTCAATTACTATCAATAATTCGCTAGAAAATGCTGAGGCTGTATCTCCAATTTTAGCACCTAAAACTTGGATGAGTGAGACACCAACTACAAATAGTTTTGGAAAAAAATATAATAATCAATCTATTGTTATTACTGAAAATCCACAAATAATTCCTAAGGATGTATCTCAAACTTTTACAAATTCTATCAAAGTTACGCCAAAAAATGAAATTAATGAAGACTTAGAAAAACTAGAGGAAAAATATATTATATTAGACTACGTTATTTTTGAATTAAATAGCGAAGCTTTCGAAGAAAAAGAAAAAATTTTTGATAAAGCTAATATAGATCAAATTATTACCTTAGCGGATAATTATAAAAAATTAGATAAAAAAGGTAAATATTTTCTTCTCCATAACTTCATTTCAAAACAATCAAGAAAATTTTCTAAAGATAAAACATCTAGCATTAATAGTGATAATGAATCTAAAAAAATTGTTGAAAAATTGATTGATAACCTTAAAAAAACTAATTATTTGTCTACAAATTTATTTTTTGCGGAACATAACTCATTTGCTCTTGGGCAAGCAGAAAAATATAATTTCTTAAAATCATTATTGTTGCCAACTAACTAGATACTTAGAAATAGATTGGGTTACCAATCTATTTCTGTAAATTAAATATCTAAATCTTTTCTTAAACCAAATAAAACTGATAATTCTAATGCTATAAAAACTGGTGCTGCAAAAACTTGCATTAAATTATCAAAAAATGCAGGCTTTCTTCCCTCGTATTGATGACCTAATAACTGGATTATCCAGCCTAATATAAACATAAATAAAAAAGTTAATAACCCATGCTTATTAACAGAGTATTGCGTTATACCACCAGCAATTAAACCTAAAAGAAAAAATACTAAAGCAATACTAAAACCTAATCCTTTATCTAACTTTATATAATATAAACTTAAATAAATAATTACCACCCACATTAAAGAAATATTAATTATTGGTCTAATGCTAATACTAATCCAGCTTAAAAATATCATTAAGCTAAAAACTATCATTGGCACACCAATATAATGAGTATATTTAGTAATTGGTTGGGTATGGTAGGCACGGTAGTCACTAATTATCTGTGATAGATCTTTCATTATTAGTCCTTCCGAAAATTAATATTTTTCCTTATTAAAGGATATAGCAATATTATATAATAATTTTTTGTCTCCTCCCAAAATTTTATTAGTTAGTGAAACTGCTTTTTTTGGTGGTAATTCTTCTAATAAATTTTTAAGACATTTAATTTGTTCATCAGTAAGAGATTCTGGGTCTTTATGAATAACATCTGGATAAATTATTAAAACAAATTCCCCTTTTTGTTGGTTAGGGTCATCTTTTATAAATTTAAGTAATTCTTCAGCTCTTAGTTTTTTTATTGTTTCAAATTGTTTGGTTAACTCCCGCCCCATAATAATTTCTCTATTTTCTCCCAAACATTCAATTATGTCACAAATACAACTAATAATTCTATGAGGCGCTTCATAAATACAAACTGCATAATTTATAAATTGATACTTGCTTAAAATTTTTTGCCTAGCTGTTTTTTGGCTAGGTAAAAAACCCATAAATAAACTTGGATCAGTAATCCCTGAGACCGACAATAAACTAGTATAAGCACAAGCTCCCGGAACGGGAGAAATTTTAAAACCAGCTTTTAAAACTTTATTACAAAGCCTTGCCCCTGGATCAGAAATTCCAGGAGTGCCTGCGTCACTAATTTGAGTTATTAGTAAACCTTCTGTTAACCATTTTATGACCTTTTCAGTAATTTCTAATTCATTATGTTCATGAAAAGAAACTAACTTTTGATATTTAATATTATGCTCTAAAAATAATCTCTTACTTATTCGAGTATCTTCACACAATATAATGTCTGATTTAAATAATATTTCCAATGCTCGTATAGATATATCTTTTAAATTTCCAATAGGAGTGGCACAAATATACAACATATTTTACCTAACTAAAATTTTATTGCTTAAAATAGAAATAGCCACATAAGAATGTGGCTATTGTTAAAAATAAAAAAGAAAATTAAATTATTTACCACGTCTTGGTAACATTTGTGAACGAATTTTCTTATGATGCCTTTTAACTGCAGCAGACAATTTTCTTTTCCTTTCAGTTGTAGGCTTTTCATATGCTTCGCGTGAACGTAATTCAGTCAAAACACCAGCTTTTTCTACTGCTTTTTTAAAACGTCTTAGAGCCACATCAAAATATTCAGTATCCCTTACTTTTATTTCAGGCATTATCCCATTTCCTTAAAAAATATTTTTTAAATTATTAAATATCAATATTGTAAAACTTTTTTATAATACTATCTCATTGTTATTATATATGCCATAAACAGAAAATCACCCCCTTGGGTATAAGGCATCAATTAATTTATTTTATTAAAAATTATAAATTGCACAAAGTTAGGATTATACATTAAAAACTAAACATTTGCAACATTTTTTGCATAAAACATCTAATAGATATGGTATAATAATTCTGTTATATTAAAAATAAAAAAAGATATTTTGAATGAAAAAAGCGAGTTTAATTAAGAATATATTATTTGGTAGACCATTAAATCTTCTAAATCCAAAGATTAAAGAACACATTGCTCTAGTTTCCATTATGGCTTGGTTGGGTTTAGGAGCAGATGGCTTATCTTCATCCTTATACGGCCCTGAGTTTGCTTACCTAGCCTTAGGCAGCCACACTAAAATTGCCATCTACTTATCTTTTGCTACAGCCATAACAGTATTTTTAATCGCCCTATCTTATAATCAAGTTATTGAATTATTCCCCAATGGCGGTGGTGGTTATAAAGTAGCTACACATTTATTAGGTCCTTATGCGGGACTTATATCTGGAAGCGCTTTAATAATTGACTATATCCTCACTATTGCAGTTTCAATTGCAAGTGGAACTGATGCCTTATTTAATTTATTACCTGTAGAATATTCCTCACATAAAGTTTTAGCAGAAATATTTATAATTGTAATTTTAATCACAATTAATTTACGTGGCGTTAAAGAATCAATTATAATTTTACTTCCTATATTTGCAGGATTTTTTTTGACACATCTAGCTGCAATCATTATTGGCATAACATACCATTCGACAGGTATTATTAATATCCTTCCAGAAGCTGCTAAAGAAGCTCAGTCAATGTCAAATTCAATCGGTTTATTTGCAGCAATTGCTCTCTTTCTTAGGGCATATTCGCTAGGTGGTGGAACCTATACAGGGCTGGAAGCCGTTTCTAATAATGTAAATATGCTTGCTGAACCTAAAATTAGAACTGGTAAACTAACTATGTGGTATATGGCAATTTCCTTAGCAATTACAGCTGGAGGAATTATTTTACTATTCTTATTGTGGAATGCAACCCCAGAACCAGGAAAAACATTAAATGGCATAGTTTTCAACAATATTATTAATGAAGTTGGTTTAAGCAAATATTGGTTACCCATAATCCTCTTTTTTGAAGCAGCTATCTTATTTCTTGCTGCAAATACTGGTTTTTTAGGCTGCCCTGCTGTAATGGCAAATATGGCAGTAGATAAATGGCTACCTCGTCAATTTCGTGAACTATCAAATAGATTAGTAACGCAAAATGGAATTTTAATTTCCGGAATAGCTTCAATAATCATTTTAATATGGGCTAATGGTAGAGTATCTACTCTAGTAATTCTATATAGTATTAATGTATTTTTAACTTTTTCTATGGCATTACTCGGTTTATGTGTATACTGGATAAGAAGTAGAAAAATTAAATCTAATTGGTGGTCTAAACTTACTATTGCCTTAATTGGTCTTATTGCTTGTAGTTTTATACTTTTAATCACTATTTTAGAAAAATTTACAGATGGTGGCTGGTTAACTTTATTAATCACTGCTTGCGTTATTTCTTTTTGTATACTTGTTCGCAAGCATTATCATGATGTCGGTGTAAAACTATCCAGTGCTGATACTATATTTGCTAGCCATTTCAAAGATTCTGATTTAAAAAACCAAACATTAATTGAAATTACTGATAAATCTGCTAAAACAGCAGTGTTTTTTGTTACAAAACATTTAGGAGTTGGTCTACATACTTTATTATGGGTTCGCAAATTGTTTCCTCATGTATATAAAAATTATGTATTTCTTACTGCTGGTGAAGTTGATTCTGAAGTATTTGCTAAAGATGAAATCTATAATAAAAAATATAGGCATAATCTTCATACTATAGTAGAAAAATATCGATATTTTTGTACCGAACATAACCTGCCTAGTGAAGGTCTATTTAGTTACGGTGTAGATGAAATTAAAGAACTACTAAAACTTGCTGAATATGTACAACTTGATTACCCTGACTGCGTATTCTTTGCAAGTAAATTAGTATTTGTTGATGAAAGCTGGTGGACCCGCCTATTACACAATAATTCAGTAATTCAACTTCAACGTGAATTACATTTAAATGGCAGCCAAATGGTAATTTTACCAATGAAAATATAATTTTTAGGATCATTCATGAAAGCCTCACAGTTCTATATATCTACAGTAAAAGAAGCACCACGCGATGCTGAGTTAATTAGTCATAAACTAATGATAAGAGCTGGCTTTATTAAACGATTAGCAAGTGGGATTTACTCATGGATGCCGTTAGGTTTAAAAATATTGCGTAAAATTGAAAAAATTGTACGAGAAGAAATGAATAATGCAAATGCCTTAGAAATATTAATGCCTGCAATCCAACCTGCTGAATTATGGCAAGAATCAGAACGCTGGGAATTTTATGGAAAAGAATTACTGCGAATCAAAGATAGACATCAACGTGATTTTTGCTTTGGTCCTACTCATGAAGAAGTTACTTTAGATATTATTCGTAAAGATATAAAAAGTTATAAACAACTACCCATAACCCTATATCAAATTCAAACTAAATTCCGTGATGAAGTACGTCCTCGTTTTGGAGTAATGCGTGCTAGAGAATTTATTATGAAAGATGCTTATTCTTTTCACACCAATCATGAATCATTAATAGAAACTTATAATAAAATATATCAAGCATATTCTAATATATTTACAAGATTAGGCCTTAAATTTAGAGCTGTCGCTGCCGATACGGGAGCGATTGGTGGAACAGGTTCGCATGAATTTCAAGTATTAACTGATAGTGGTGAAGATATTATAGCTTACAGCGACTCTTCTAATTATGCAGCTAATATTGAACTAGCTACTTATTTAAAGAAAAATGCTACTAGAACTCAATCAACTAAAGAAAAAGAAAAGATTGCAACCCCAAATCAAAAAACATGCTTTGAAGTAGCAAAAATGGTTAATGCTCCTCTCTCAAATACTGTTAAATCTTTGGTATATGACGGCGTAAATAACCAGCCAGTTCTAGTTTTAATTCGTGGAGATCATGAATTAAACGAAATTAAAATAGGAAAAATAGCCCAATTAAAACAGCCTTTAACCTTTTCTACACATTCAACAATAGAACAATATTTTAAATGTAGTCCTGGTTTTATTGGCCCTGTAGATTTTAAAGGAATTATTATTGCTGATAACGATGTAAGCATTATGTCAGATTTTATTTGTGGGGCAAATATTGATGGATTTCATTATATTAATGTAAATTTTGGGCGTGATTGCCCTGAACCTACAATTATTGCAGATATTAGAAATGTTATAGAGGGTGATCCATCTCCTGATGGAAATGGTACACTTAAACTTTGCCGTGGAATTGAAGTAGGTCATGTTTTTCAATTAAGAACTAAATACTCTACTCCAATGAATTTAACATATCTAGACCAAAATGGAAAATCTCAACTAATGGAGATGGGCTGCTATGGTATTGGAGTTTCAAGAATTATTGCGGCTGCAATTGAACAAAATAATGATGAAAAAGGTATTATATTTCCGGTTAATATGGCACCTTTTGAATTAATAATTACTAGCATTAATTACTCTAAAAGTACTCTTGTTAAAACAAAATCTGATGAACTTTATATAAAGTTAAAAAATTTAAATATTGATGTTTTATTGGATGATAGAGATGAACGCATAGGTTCTCTCCTTGCAGACAGTGAATTACTAGGTATACCTTTTAGAATTGTTATTGGTGAAAAATTTTTAGCTAATAATCAAGTAGAGTTTTATAATAGAAAAATTTCTGCCTCTAAATTAATTAATTTAAATGATATAGTAAATATTGCAAGTGAGTTAATTAATCTTGAGAAAAAATAAGTTTATAACAATATTTAGTATTGCATTAGTAGTTTTTACACCGAAAATCTGGGCCTTTAGTGAAGAACATGAACTACTAGCACCAGAAGTACAAGCTAGCATGCATTCAAGTATTATTAACCCAGTTGAGCCTTATTTAATTTTTGCCTCTAAAGAAGAAGCTAATGCTTGGCTTAGCGATATGTCAAACAGATTAAAAAAATGGATTCCAGATCAATTTTTGCGAAATCGTTATTTAACTATAATACAGTATGAAGCAAAACGTGCAGGGATTGACCCACAAATAGTACTTAGTATAATTACTGTTGAAAGCAAATTTAATAAATATGCTATACCTCCAAACGGAGACGCCCAAGGTATGATGCAAGTTAGACCATTTTGGCGCTCATTGATTGGTAGAAAAAACCAAAGTTTATTTGATGTACGAACTAATATTCGTTATGGCTGTACAATATTACGTTATTATCTACAAAAGAATCATGGTAATATGGCTAATGCCTTAGCCCAATATAATGGCAGCCCTAATAAAACTTGGTATCCACAAAAAGTTTTTGCCGCCTATAATAAATACTGGACTCCCGCAACCTTTGCAACCATCAAAAATGGCGAAATAAAATACATTAAT
>CALMTA010000286.1 GCA_937872505.1 uncultured Neisseriaceae bacterium
GTATTTAGATTTTCATTTATTTCAGTAATTCTACTCATTTCTTCTGGATGCCAAGTAGTTATAATCAATCTCCTACTCTTAGGACTATGTTTAATTGCATTTATTAACCAATCTATTTGATTAAATCCATCAGTACCTTTAGGTTCATATCCGTAAGCATTAACTATATCAAAAGTATGACTTATTAACTGTTGTCCATAACCTCTTAAATATTCACCATTAGAATTTAATTGTCCAGCCCACCAGTCTAATAAATTATCTGGACACTTAGGGTTACCTGAAAGAAACCATTCAATTTCTAATAATGCTTTTTTCCAAGCTGTTTTTCTAATAGTAACTAAAGGAACAGATTTAAATTCAATTTTGTATCCTTTTATATAACTATACGCTTCATGATTTCGTGTAGTTATTAAATCACCTTTTAGTAATATTGTTTTTAATAATTTAATATATTTTTTATTTATGTTCATCTTTGATTTTATTTTTAACCTTTTGTAAATAATTAATAACATTGTCAATATGATCTATGTCAATAGCAGCAACTACATTTCTATGATCATTAACTGCAATTTCTACCGCATAACCAAGGTCTATTAAATATAGACCATCGCCAACATGTTCAGGGTTAATATTCATTCTTAATTGATTTAATAAAATATTCCATTTATATAAATTAAAAAGTTGGTATAAACGGAGGAGAAGGAGAATATATAGGAGAAGCAACAATGATAACACTATTTACAAGCATTGTGTAATTTTTCCATTTTTCATTTGGTAATAAATTATCAATTTCTTTTAAAAAATCTTTTAAGTTTACATTTTCTAAAAGAATAATTGTTTTTTCTTTAGTATCTATTTAAACTCTCATTTTATATTATTTATAAATAGTAAACAGTTACGTTAAAATTTTGTAATTCTTCTTCAATAGTAGGAGCTATGTATTTTTTAAAATATTCTAAATCAGACAAACCATTTTTTTTATTTTTATCAGCAGCTAAACCTGAAGCAATTAAAGGTAAACCAATAATATCGTCTTTATTAGAATATTCTTCAACATACATTTTTAAAGATTTTCTTAACCAATTTAATCTTTGCCTAAATGTATCTAAATTACCTTTATTTTCTCCAAAAAGAATTTCTCTTTCACTTGGAGCTCCAGGATAATATTGAGAATATAAATTAACTATATACTTTTTATTTGTTATTGCGATAGGATAACATTTACCTTCTATGTCTGATTGATCTAATAATTCATCATTTATGAGATTAACAATAGGAAATTCTCTTGCAATCTCCTTAGCTATGCCCGCACCCATTCCAACAGTACAGTTACATTGATGCATTATCACATTAACTTCATCATCTTTAAAGGCAATTAATAAATCTCCTTGTTTATAATTCATAGTATTGCATTAAAAGTTTTTTATGATAATTTAAAAACATTTTTGCCAAATCTTTAGTTGGAAAAACAAAAAAATCATAAACACAAATTCTTACCATAATTTTTAAAGTATCTTTAACTCGCACTATACAATATCTTAGTTGTTTTACATCATTCCAATTAGCTTTCCAATCACAATTATTAAAACGATTATATTCATCAATTGTTGCTTTGTATAACTGTGTTAATTGTGAAAAAGTTAATGCTGAAATTGCTTCCAATTTATTAGACCATATTAAATAATCTTGTAAAATATTTATTTTTACTTTTGCTTTTTTATCATAATTAGCAGATAAAAAATCAACTTTATCTATTTTATAACTACTTAAATGTACGTCTTTATAAGTTTTAGGATAATTAGGTTCTTTAACAAGTTCACATTCTTGTATTTTATTACCATAATTAGAAACTACCCATAATATCTTTGTACATTTATCAAATTGCAATTCTTT
>CALMTA010000287.1 GCA_937872505.1 uncultured Neisseriaceae bacterium
AGCGGTATACTATTAACAAAACGAATATAAGCTTCAATGTTACCTTGAGGAACTAATTGCATTCCATTAGAAATTAAATCAGTACCTTTTGAAAATTCACTCAATTTATTATGCTCCGTTTCTATCTAATAAATGTATTTTTTCAACTACGTTAGCCCACGAATCTGCATCTATTGGTGCACTCTTTTTTGCAGTAATTTTTTTCCAATTAGTATTTTTTGATAATTCCCCATTTAATGTAATAAAATGTTTCCAATTTTCAGGAACTTCATCTTCAGGAAAGATTGCGTTTACAGGACACTCTGCCACACATAAAGTACAATCAATACATTCTTCAGGGTCAATAACCAAAAAATTAGGTCCTTCACGAAAACAGTCTACAGGACAAACATCAACACAATCTGTGTACTTGCAATTAATACAAGGTTCAGTAATTACATAAGTCATCTATTTATCCCTTCCTTTCAATTGCTAACGCTACTCCCATACCGCCACCAATGCATAAAGTAGCTAGCCCCTTCTTAGCTTTAGCACGTTTCATTTCATGAATTAAAGTCACTAATATTCTACAACCAGAAGCACCTATTGGGTGACCCAGCGCAATTGCCCCACCATTAACATTTACTTTTGCTAAATCCCATCTAAGTTCTTTATTTACTGCAATAGCTTGAGCAGCAAATGCTTCGTTAGCTTCAATTAAATCTAAATCATCTACATCCCAGTTAGCTAAATTTAACACTCTTTTTGCAGCTATTGCCGACCCTAGCCCCATTATTGATGGCTCCAAACCAATTGATGCATATGCTTTTATATATGCAAGCGGAATTAATCCTAATTCTTTACATTTTTTTTCACTCATTAACATAATAGCAGCAGCACCATCATTGATACCTGAAGAATTACCAGCTGTAACACTTCCATCTTTTTTAAAAGCTGGCTGCAACTTAGCTAAACTATCCTCTGTAACTTTTTCTTTAATAAATTCATCATTTATAAAAACAAAAGGCTCTTTATTTTTCTGAGATATGATTACTTCTACTATTTCATCTTTAAAAACATTACTAGATTTTGCCTTAAATGCTTTTTGTTGTGAATAACTAGCAAATTGATCTTGCTCACTACGAGTAATATTGTATTTTTCAGCAATATTTTCTGCTGTTATACCCATATGATAATGATTATATGCATCTGTTAAACCATCATGAATAGCAGAGTCTAATAAAACAGTATTACCTAATCTAAAACCAGCACGTGACCCAATCAGCAAATGAGGACTTAAAGACATGCTTTCTTGCCCTCCGGCAATTACAATATCTGCATCACCACTTTTAATAGCTTGAATTGCTAAATGAATACTTTTTAAACCTGAACCACAAACTTGATTTACTGTAAATGCAGGCACATTATCTGGTATTCCAGCTCTAATTGCGGCTTGCCGTGCAGGATTTTGTCCAACCCCAGCTGTTAGAACCTGCCCCATAATTATTTCCGATATATCTTTAGATTTTATAGATGTTTCATTAACTATAGATTTTATAACAGTAGCACCTAATTCTGGTGCTGAAATTTTAGCCAAACTTCCTTGAAATGATCCTATGGCGGTTCTTTTTGGTGCCACTATTACTACTTTTATTACTAAATAAACTTTTTTTTTTTTTTTTTTTATTTCTTATTTTTTTT
>CALMTA010000288.1 GCA_937872505.1 uncultured Neisseriaceae bacterium
TAAAGCAGCTAAACTAATATCCTCATTAAATAATACACCGCCACCGCCATTGATTTGCAAATCAATAAATCCCGCAGAAATAATTCCAGCACCATAATCTACAACTAATTTTGGATCTATTGTTTCAGATTCAACAATATCAATAATTACCTTATTTTTAATTAGTATAACTTTTTTTTCCAGAAAATTATTACCATCAAAAATAAGCTTGGCTGTTACTCCTTGCATACTTATCCCATTTTAAAATCTGCAATTAGAGAAAATGCTTTCTCAGCTTTAAATAAAGTGTCTTCAATAACCTTTAATTCATGTTTAATGCACAAAAAATTAGCCTCATACATACTTGGTGCAAAATATACCCCTTGTTCGAGCATTTTGTGAAAAAATATTTTAAATTGATCATTATTTGCTGTTTTAACTTCTTTAAAATTTATGGGAATATTTGGCATAAAATAAAACCCAAACATTCCACCAATATAATCTGCAGAAAATCTAACCTCATATTTTCTAGCTAAATTTAATAGACCATCAGTTAAAATCTTTGCCATATTTATTAAATGGCTATAAAAACCATCAATTGTAATTAAATCTAAATTAGCTAAACCACATGTGAGAGCAATTGGATTTCCTGATAATGTTCCTGCTTGATAAACTGCCCCTAATGGAGATAGAAAATCCATAATATCAGCTCTACCGCCAAAACCCGCTAAAGGCATACCTCCACCAATAATCTTGCCTAGTATTGTTATATCCGCTTTTATATTTAACAACTCTCCAGCTCCGCCTAAAGCTACTCTAAACCCAGTCATTACTTCATCAAAAATTAATAAAGTTTTATAATCTTCACATAAGGTTTTTAATGCATTAATAAATTTAGTTGTTGGTTTAACTAAATTCATGTTTCCAGCAAATGGTTCTATAATAACACAAGCTATATCTCTACCATAGTTTTCAAATACCTTAAATAAGCTTTCTGTATCATTATAGTCTAGAATTAATGTATTCTCTACTGAAGAAGGACAAATGCCTTTACTACTAGGATTACCAAAAGTTGCAAGACCTGAACCTGCACTCACTAATAAATTATCGCTATGCCCATGATAACAACCTTCAAATTTAACAATATATTTTCTATTTGTATAACCACGAGCTAACCGAATAGCAGACATTACGGCTTCAGTCCCTGAACTAACCACTCTAAATTTTTCAATATGAGGCATTAACTGATTAATTCTTTTTGCAAATTCAATTTCAAGTTCCGTTGGAGTACCAAAAGAAAAACCTTTTTTAATAGCTTTTATTACTTTATCAATAACATATTCATTTGCATGACCTACAATATTAGCGCCCCAAGAACTGACATAATCAATATAAGATTTACTCTCCATATCAATTAAGTAACAATCATGTGCCATTTTAGTAAAAAATGGCTCTCCTCCCACACTATTAAATGAGCGAACCGGCGAGTTTACTCCTCCGGGAATATATTGTTTTGCTATTTTAAAAAGCTCTTTATTTGAATTTAATAACACCACTAAACTTTCTTTATTCTTGCAATATTTAAATCTAAAGTCTTTTTCCCAGCTATAATAAAAATTATTTCTGCTATTAGTTTTTTGCCTTCTACATTAAAATGGGCTATCCTACCCATGCCAAACTTTTCATGTTGTACCATATCACCAATTTTTAAAGTTAAATTTTGGTTGGATATATTAACTCTTGATGTTCTATTTTCTGGATTTGAAATATCTTCCTCTATAAAATCAACTATTTCATTACCAGATTCTTTTGCATAATCTAATAAACTACTATTACCAATTTTACTGATTCCTGATAAATTACTAATCAACTCTCCTGGTATTTCATCTACAAAACGAGATATAGGGCCAGATTGGCGTTTACCCCATAACAAACGACTACAAGCCCGAAGTAAATATAATACCTCCCGTGCTCTAGTAACCGCTACATACATTAATCTTCTTTCTTCTTCTAAATCACTATTACTAGCTAAACAGTTTTCATGGGGAAAAAGCCCATCTTCCAACCCTACGATAAATACTATTTTAAATTCTAAACCCTTGGCTGCATGAACTGTCATTAACTGCACAGCTTGATCATAGTTTTGTGCTTGATTTTCACCTGACTCTAATACTGCATGCATTAAAAAGGAAACTACTGGATCTGAGCCTTCTTCAAAACGAAAATTAGTTACCGCGCTTACCAATTCATTTAAATTTTCTAATCTTTCAATTCCATTTTTTTTGTCTGTAGAATAATGTTCTCTTAATCCACTAGTATCAATTAAATAATTTATGACTTCAGGCAAAGTTAATTCTTTGCTCTCTTTTTTCATTAAATTAATTAATTCAGTAAATTTATTTAAAATTGCTTTTGCTTTACCCTCTAAAAATTCACATGCTTGAAATAGAGAAATATTATTAGCAAGAGCTCTATTTTGTAAATTTTCTAAAGTTTTAGCACCAACACCCCTAACTGGAAAATTTACTACACGTAAAAAAGCTTCGTTATCATTCGGATTAACTACAAGCCTTAAATAAGAGAGCAAATGCTTTATTTCTTGGCGATCAAAAAAACGTAAACCACCATATACACGATATGCAATACGCCGATTATAAAAAAATTGTTCAAATACTCTAGATTGTGCATTTGAACGATATAATATAGCAATATCGTTTAAATTAACCCCTTTTGCTTCTAATGATTTTATTTCATCTGCTACAAAATATGCTTCATCTTCCTCTGTATATCCTTCATATAACTTAATTTTTTCACCTACATTTTTATCAGTCCATAAGGTTTTACCAATTCGGCTCTTATTATTTCCAATTACCGCATTTGCGGCATTTAAAATATTAGGCGTTGAACGATAATTTTGTTCTAATCTAATTGGTTTTGCAATATTAAAATCTTTTAAGAAAGCATGCATATTAGCAACTTTTGCACCACGAAATGAATAAATTGATTGATCATCATCGCCAACTGCAAATATTTGACTAGATTTTCCACATAATGTTTTTAACCATAAATATTGCAAGTGATTAGTATCTTGAAATTCATCAACTAAAATATGCTTAAACTGCTGTTGGTAAAAATTTAATAAATCGTTATGCTTTAAAAACATTTCATAACTTCTAAGAAGCAACTCCGTAAAATCAACTAAGCCGTCACGATTGCAAACTTTTTCATAATCTAAGTATAATTTTATCCAAAGTTCTTGCCTTAAGCCATCTGGAGTTATATTCTTAGCTCTAACACACTGCTCTTTCTGGCTGTTAATAAATTTTTGTAGTTCCCGCGGCGAATAACGCTCTTCTTCTAAATTAGCTTCTTTAATTATTCTTCTTAATAGATTTAACTGATCTTGTGCATCAATAA
>CALMTA010000289.1 GCA_937872505.1 uncultured Neisseriaceae bacterium
ATTCTTGGATTTTCACGCAATTTGTTATCTTGCCACATTATGTGACTAAGTAGTTTATTACATATTTACTTTTTGCCGACATTGATGGATTTTATCGGCGTTATATGGCGTTACCACACATGGATTTAATCTAAATGTTCTATAATTATCATTTGGAATCACTTTAATTCTATGACCCATCATTGACAATTTATGTAAAGTAGGTTGACGATTCAATAGTACAAAATCACCATCAATAAGATGTCTTTCAACTACGTCTCCAAAACGCAATTCTACTTTACCTTTTCTATATCTCAAATCTATCGCAAGAGCTACATCTCCAACTCCCATTGATGATATAGGGAATACAAAGTTAGCACCAGGATATACATCTCTACCATTTTTTACTAATTTTTGTAAATGTTCAATATTGTTTGGAGTTACCACTTCTGGAAATGTTAAGTTCATTGCCACTCTAATCGGTACTCCTAATTGATTCATATCTATTGTCGGATCTGGTGTAATTACTGTACGGGCTGAAAAATCAACTCGTTTGCCCATCAAATTACCTCTAATTCGACCTTCCTTCTTTAATATTCTTTTCACAAAGAATAACAGACTGTACCTTAAACTTCTTTAATTGAAGCCTATTGCCGTCCAGTCGTTTAACTGCACTCATTTAAGAGCTTGGCTGCAGATCATCTCAATCAATTATTATTTTTACTTAATTTATTCTCAAATTCTTTTTTATATGCAATAGCTAGTTGTAATTTTTCATCTAATGTTTTTTTTGAATCTTTATAAACTTTATAATAAAGTTTTTTATTTATTCGTTTTTGGAATCTATATCCTACAACTTTTCCATTTGCATATTCTCTTTTAATATTCGCTGGTAAATCATGACATTTTTTCTTAATAATAAGTTTATTTGAATATTTTTGAAAATTTTTATAATTTAATTTTCCATCTTCAAATTCTTTTAATTTTACTAAAAATAATTCTTTTTCATTCAAAGCCAATTGAAACAATTCATTTATATTTTTATTTTTATCAGTAAATACTTTTATATATTTATTTTTTTTATATATAATTTGAAATCTATATCCAATTATTTTGCCTTTATAATCATATTCTTCATATATGTTACGTGGTATATTTTTTACCCGATTGAAAGAATTATATTTATCAAGATTACTATTTTTAACATCATTTAAATACTGTAATGCTAATTTTTTATTTTCTTCTAATGTTATACATTGCTTTGTAAAGTTTTTTTCATATTGAATTCCATTTTGTTTTCTTTTTGCTCTATATCCAACAAGCTTACCATTTCTATATTTTTCTTCTAAACCTACATTTGATAATTTAGGATATTGTCCTTTACTTATATTTTCTCTCTTTCCTTCTGTCATTGGATAAGACATCCCTGCTCCTCCATATGATATATTATATCCATTAAGTGTTGAATTATAAATATAAATATAAGCTATTTCAAATGTATTGAGTAATGGTAATTCACATTCTAATATTTTTTCACATATGAAAACTTCTTTACCATATCTTCGTATTGCTCTGCATAGTTTAATACAATGGTCTTTATATTTTATTGCATCATAAATATGTTGTTTAAATCTTTTATCAGCTCCAATATGTTTTTTATTTTTAGAAATTCTTGTCTGACCTATATATATTTTTCCATTAATAGTATTCGTAATTTTATATATTATTCCTATTTGTTCCATTAGAATTTATTCATTAGCGCAATATTTAAGTAATTTTATAAGAGAATTTTTAATTACTATATCTTTTTATTAATATAGTTGAAGTATAATAATTGTTTTGATCATAATGATCATTTGAGATTTACTTGCATTTTGACAATATCGCTAAATATTATTTAATTTAACTAGATATTAAATATCTTTTAAGGGCAAGGAATTTTACCCTTTAATCTTGATTCTAATG
>CALMTA010000290.1 GCA_937872505.1 uncultured Neisseriaceae bacterium
AAAATGTTTTATTAGGAGATGGTTTATAGTAATTGGAGTTTTTAGGAATTTCTATTTGTTTATAACCTTTTAACCAGTTACGTTTATAGAAATTAGCATCTTTAATGTCTACATCTGCTGAAAATCCATCTTTATTTATATTTTTATAACCTCCATGTCGTCCTCTTATAGTGATCCCTGTTACAGGATTTACATCACCTCTTTTATATAAAGGCAACTTAGTTTCTGCAATTATTTCTTTACCAGGGTAATCTCCTACTTTTCCTTTTGAAAAGTATGCTACATCTGATGGTCTATTTAAAACACTACCATCTCCTTTTAAATTAGCTCTTAATTTTCCTGATTTAGCAGCGTCTTTAAATCCTTCTTTACCTAAAGTCCTATAGTAAGCATTAGAATTAAATTTAAATGCCCAAGGATTTAATTTATGAGCATTTGGTAAATATTTACTTCCTGCATTATCAATTAAAGGTATTAGCTTTTTAGCACTATGCTTTAATCCTGCGTTAACTGCATAAGCTCCGTCTAAAACAAGAGCAGTATTTATTAAATCACTTCCTAATCTTCCTACATTAAAATTAGGATTATCAAGTTTTCTTGCTAATTTATTATCTTTATATCTTTGATTCATAAAATCAAATTCCTTTTGTGTAGGTAAATAATCAATTGGTGGTTGAGGTATATTAGGAGATGTATTAGTTACAACTCTTGTGTTATCTTGTTTAACTTGATTATTGGTATATACAGAAGGTGTTCTGTTAAGTTTAGATTTCCAATTATCTCCTTGAACAAAAGGTGATACTTTAGGTGTTCTTTTAGCTTTAGTAGTAAATTCAGGTAATATATTACTATTAACTAAATCACCTGCCCATTGATATTTTTTAATATTTCCCCCCGTTTTAGCTTTGTTGTTATAATTATTAATATTGTTTGAGGCAAAAGTATTTAGCATATTAATTACTTGATCATCAGAATAATATTTAAAAAGTTCTTCATTTGGCATTAATTTTTTAACCTCGTTTAATTTATCTTGATCGAAGATTTCACCAGGCTTAGCATTTATAATATATCTCATTTCCATAATTCTTGGATAAACTTCTGTACTTTGTTCTATATACTTAAAGTTACTTATATCAAGGTTATTGTCATATTGATTTATAGATTTTTCTAATTTTTCTTCGTCCCACAATTTACTATTTTCTCCAAAAGTTTCAAATCTAAATTGTCCAGGATAACCTTTGTAAGGATTAGAAGGATAATAGTCTAAATAACCGTTAAATCTTTTATCCATTTTATCCTTTAAATCTGTATAATATTTTGATTCTTCTGCTCTTTTTCTATAATGATCATCAAGGTTTGTACTATGAGTAAATTCATGGACAGGAGTAGTTTTACTATTATTGATAGGAGTAAATTGAAAAATTTTACTATATTGTGGAAAATTAGTTCCCTGTTTTAAAAGAATATCATTTTTTATTATATTTTTTAATTCTTCTTCAGAAGAATCTGAATATATTTCTTTATAGTGAGGCATTAATTGTTGAACTTTTTCATCATTAGATGAAATATCTCCTGCATAAATATAATTGGTAGAATTTAATTTATCTTTTGATGACTTTATAAAATCATCTATTGGTTTACCAGATTCTATATCATTATAATCATTTGATAATCTTTTTTTAAATTCTGGATGATCCATCCAATTATTTAACCATTGTTTTTGATTATTTATTTCTTCTGTAGCATTACCAGCTGTTTGATATCTTTTACGGCTATAATTTTTATTTTGTAACATATTTAACTATTTAATTGTTTTTTATAATGATTAAGTTCGCTCTCATTTCTAATAGGATATTCAACTATATATTTACTGCCATTCATTGTTATATTTCCACTATTGTTATATACAATTTGTTTTTGACCTTTATCATTAACTAATAATAA
>CALMTA010000291.1 GCA_937872505.1 uncultured Neisseriaceae bacterium
ATGATTATATTTTAATTGTTGTTATAAGCATGTTTTTTTTAAGTTTTGGTATTGGGCAACAAATAGGAACAATGTTTAGAATTATTGGAAAATTAAAAACTGAAACTCCCAGCATGTTATTTTCAATGTTGGCTTTTATACAAAATATAATTTTAGTAAGCGGGATAAATTTAAGTAATAATTTTTTAGATAAAAGAGGCTATTTAGTTTTTGATTTTATGTTTATTTGTTTTATTGTTGGCGTGTTCGCAACTATATTAGTATTTCGTTTTGTGAAATTAAATCTGGGAAGAGAGTGGCAATAAAATGTTGATTCTTAAAAATTTACAGCTTGCTTATGGTAAAAATATATTAATTGAAAATGCAAATTTACAATTATATTATGGGCAAAGAGTTGGTATAGTGGGGCAGAATGGAGTAGGTAAGACTTCATTGTTTAAGTTAATTATGGGTAAACTTTTACCTGAAGCTGGAGATTATTCATTATCTAATGATGTGGTAATTGCTCATGTAGAGCAAGAAATAGTTAATCAAGAGCAAAGTATTATTGAATATGTTTTAAGTATTCATCCTTTAATTATTCAAGAACACACTGATTTACCAGAATATTATCAATTAAAACCTAGAGCAGAAAAATTGTTATTAAATTTAGGCTTTAAATTAAATGAATTAGAGTTAGCTATTAAAGAATTTTCTGGTGGCTGGCAGATGCGGGCAAATTTAGCAAAAGCATTATTTGTACCATCAGATATTTTGCTTTTAGATGAACCGACTAACCACCTAGATTTAGAAACTGTTTTGTGGCTTGAAGATTGGTTAAAAAAATATCAAGGTTTAGCATTAATTATATCTCATGATAGAGAGTTTTTGGATAATGTGGCAACACATATTGTATTAATAAGTAATAAAACGTTGACACTTTATACTGGGAATTATTCAGTTTATGAAAATACGCGTTATATGCAGCAGGCACAGCAACAGCAACTTAGAGCAAAAACTCAAGCTAGGGTTGCTCATTTACAAAGTTTTGTGGATAGATTTAAAGCTAAAGCTAGTAAAGCTAAACAAGCACAAAGTCGTGTAAAAATGATTGAAAAACTGCAAATATCTCAAGCTATTCCTAAAGATATAGAGTTTTCAATTGAATTTTTAGAACCAGAATATAAAGTAGATAAATTATTAAGCATTAGTGAGGGTGTTATTGGTTATGAAAATAAAATATTATTAGAAGATGTTAAATTAGATATTTTTCAGGATAGCCGGATTGGTTTATTAGGAAAAAATGGTATAGGAAAATCAACTTTAATTAAAGCCATGATTAATGGTTCAACATTGTTAAATGGTGAATTAATTATAGATAAAAAAATTAAAATTGGTTATTTTGCTCAACATACAGTTGATCAATTAGATTTGACAGATACACCTTTTACTTGGTTAGCAAGAGAACATAAAGATAAAAAAGAAAATGAATTACGTAGTTTTCTTGGGCGTTATGGTTTTTCTGGGGACAAAATAAAAGAACAAATTGGTAATTTTTCTGGTGGGGAAAAAGCAAGACTTACCATTGCTAATATTATTTTATCTAGACCTAATATTTTATTTTTAGATGAACCGACTAATCATTTAGATATGCAAATGCGTGAAGAAATAGCAAATAGTATTCAAGATTTTTCAGGTGCTGTAGTTATAGTTTCTCATGATAAATTTTTATTACAAAGTGTAGTAGATGAATTTTATTTATTAGATAAAGGGCATCTTAATAAATTTAATGGTGATCTTGAAGAATATCATAAAATATTACTTGCTGAATCTAGTGAACAAAAGACAGCTAAAGTTAAAAAAGAATTTAATGAGAAAAATATTTTAAATAAGGTGGATTTTACTCCAAAGAATATAATAAAAATTAAAATTGAAATTGAAAAAATAGAGAAAGAAATGGCTATTTTACAAGATAAAATAAATAAAGCTGAAACTATTATGGCAACAATTGATTGTAAAGTACCTACGGGGATTAGGGAATTTGAACATATTTCAAAAGAGTATAATAGTAATAAGCTAATTTTAGATGAATTAGAAAGTAAATGGTTGAGTTTACAATCAGAGATAGAGTAAAATTTTAAGATAAGGTAAATAATGAAAGAAGTATTTAGTTTTTTATGGCAATCAATAAAAAAATATAAAATATATTATTTTTTAATGATATTAGCACCAATTATGGGTTCATTTTATAAACCTATAGTTTATTATGCAATCAAAATGATGGTTGATATTATTGCAAAAACTCCTGAAATTAGTTTTAAGCAGTTAATGACGCCATTATTGATTTATTTATTTGCTGATTTAATTTTAAGTCTAGTTTGGCGTTTATCGCAAGTTGCTTTATGGAAAAGTGAGCCTTATGTTCAACAAGGTATAATATTAAAGGCTTTAGATAAAGTTTTATCTTTTAGATATTCATTTTTTCAAAATACAGCTAGTGGTAGTTTAGTGAGTAAAGTTAAAGGTTTATTTGATGGTTATACTGAACTTTGGGCACAATTATATTATGGAGTAACATTTTGGATATTAGCAAGTCTTACCACAGGGTTTAGTATATTATTTGTTAGTGGAAAATTGGGGTTAATTTTATTAACGTGGTCATTTTTATATATAGTTATTAATTATTTTTTAGCTAAGAAAATAAATAAATTGGCACAATTACAAAGTAACGCTAAACATGAAGTAATAGGAGAGTTAGCTGATAATTTAAGCAATGTGCAATCAATAAAGTTATTTGCTAGTCGTAAATATGAATTACAGCGCTTAAGTAATAAAATTACTACTGATTTTGTCCCTAAAGAGATTGCTGCACATAAATTTCATTTTAAAGTTGATATTTTAAATGATATTATGGGTATATTTATTATTCTAGTTATGTTATTAGTTATGATATATTTAAAACAAGCTAATCAGGTAACTATTGGCGATTTTGTCTTTGTTTTTGGTATGGTTTTTCAGTTTCAAGAAAATTTATGGCATTTAATGCAAGAATTTCATAAATTATCAGATCGTATGGGAGATTTAAAGTCATCTTTATCTATCTATAAAGCTGATAGATCGGAATATAATAGTTCTAATATTGTTTTAAGTTCAAATTTACCGAGTATTGAATTTAAAAATGTTAGTTTTAGCTATAATGATAATAAAAAAATATTTTCCAATTTAAATTTGTTGATTAAGCCTGGAGAACGAGTAGGGGTAATAGGTTTTACTGGTGTAGGAAAAACAACTTTAATTAATTTACTTTTGAAAATATTTGATCCACAGGAGGGCGCTATTTTAATTAATAATCAAGATATAGCAAAAATTGATAATGATTATTTAAGAAAAATGATTGCAATAATTCCTCAAGATATTGCTCTATTTCACAGAAATTTAATGGAAAATATACGATATGGTAAGCTTGAGGCAACTGATGAGGAAGTAATTTTAGCAAGTAAGAAGGCTCATGCTGAAAGTTTTATAAAACGTTTACCGAAAGGGTACTATACTATGGTAGGAGAACGTGGTATTAAGTTATCAGGGGGTCAGCGCCAGCGTATTGCAATTGCCCGTGCAATTTTAAAAAATGCACCAATAATGATTTTAGATGAGGCAACAAGTGCCTTAGATAGTATTACTGAGCAATATATTCAAGAAAGTATTCAACATTTATTAGTAGGAAAGACAGTATTTGCAATTGCTCATAGATTATCTACTTTAAAAAATATGGATCGTTTGATAGTTATTAACAAAGGAAAAATTATTGAATCTGGAACTCATGATGAGTTGTTATCACAAAATAATAGCTTGTATTCTAAGATTTGGCGTATGCAATATTCACAAAATAATAGTTAATTTTAGAAGATTAAATTATGGCAAAAATATTGATTGGAATTTCAGGTAGTATTGCAGCATATAAGATTATTGGATTAGCTCATGCTTTAATAAATAAAGGCCATGAGGTAAAAGTAATTTTAACAGCAAATGCCTTAAATTTTGTAACTAAAGCATCTTTTACTGCATTTGATATACAAGTTTATACAGATGAACTTAATTATAGTGATGCTAAAGAAGTAATGCAACATATAGTTTTAGCAAGATGGCCTGATATGATATTAATTGCACCATCAGGGGCTAATGTAATTGGCAAAATTGCTAATGGGATAGCTGATAATCTTTTAACTTCAACTATTATAGCAAGTGCTGCCCCTATCTTTATCATTCCCGCAATGAATAAATATATGTGGTCTAATTGGGTAGTTCAAGAAAATGTAAAAAAATTAATAGAAAATAATATTAATTTGTGGGGGCCTGGTTTTGGTTTACAAGCTTGTGGAGATGATGGTTTAGGGCGGATGCTTGAAGTTGACGAAATATTATCTAAAATTAATCAATATATTGAACTAAAACAACATACTCTAAAAGGTAAAAAAATAGTTATAACATTAGGAGCTACTAGAGAAGCAATTGATCCAGTACGTTTTATTTCCAACAATAGTTCAGGGAAGATGGGCTATGCTATAACAAAAGCAGGTGTTAGTTTAGGTGCAGAGATTGTACTTATTTCAGGCTTAGTTACAATGAATAAAATTGCTGGTGTAAAAATAATTAATGTTGAGACTGCTGATGAAATGTTAAAAGCAGCTTATGAAGAATGTATAAATGCGAATATTTTTATTGGTTGTGCTGCTGTTTGTGATTATAAAATTAGGAATGTTAGTTCACAAAAAATAAAAAAAATAGATAATGTTTCAAATAAAATTATATTGGAGCTAGAATTAGTTCCTGATATAATTAAGAGTGTGAAAGAAAAATATCCTAATATATATGCTGTGGGATTTGCTGCTGAAACAAATAATCTATTAGAGTATGCAAAAGAAAAACTTATTAAAAAAAATTTAGATTTAATTATAGCAAATGATGTATCTAATGGGAAAGTTTTTAGTTCTGATTATAGCGAGGCATATATTTTAGATAAAAATAATAATTGTGAGCATATAAAATATTCTTTAAAAGAACATGTTGCAGCTTCAATAGTTAATGCTATTGCTAAAAAGTTTTAGTAGCATTTAGAAAATAATTTTTAGTGAGATAGTTATGCAAATAAAAGATATAGTAAATAATAATTTTAATGAAAATATTTTAGCTATGCAAAAAGCTCAAGGTATTTTATTAGAGCCTATCACAAAAGCAATAGAGTTATTAGTTACAACATTTAAAAATAAAAGAAAAATTTTAATATGTGGGAATGGCGGGTCTGCGTCAGATAGTCAGCACTTTGCAGCTGAATTTACTGGTCGCTATGAAATGGAGAGAAAATCATTACCAGCTATTGCTCTTACTACAGATACTTCAGCATTAACAGCAATTGGTAATGATTATGGGTTTGATATGGTTTTTGCTAAGCAAGTTGAAGCTTTGGGTGCATCTGAAGATATATTATTTGCAATTTCAACTTCAGGAAATTCGGCAAATGTGATAAAAGCAATTGAAGTTGCTAAACAAAAAGGTATGCATATTGTTGCTTTAATAGGAAAAGATGGAGGTAAAATAAAATCTTTATTAAATAATAAAGATATTAATATTTGTGCACCAGTTAATAGAACTGCACGAATTCAAGAAATTCATATATTAGTACTTCATACAATTTGTGATGCTGTAGATAATATTATGTTTAAAGGCATCTAATATCATCTGAATGGAGATATTATTATGATAAATTGGCAAAAAATTCTAAATAATTCAACATTAATTCAAACAGGGTTATTAATAAACGGAAACTGGAAAACAGATAGAAATAAATTTAATGTTTTTAATCCATTTAATAATGAAGTAATTGCAGAAGTTGCAGAAGCAAGCAAAGATGATATAAACGAATCAATCGATAGTGCTTTAGCTGCATATTTAATATGGAGGGATACTACTTCTAAAGCAAGGGCTAAAGTTTTACGTAGATGGTTCGAATTAATGCTAGAAAATGTTGATGATTTAGCAAAAATTATGACATTAGAAAATGGGAAGCCTTTATCTGAATCTAAAGTAGAAATATATTACGCAGCTAGCTATTTAGAATGGTATGCGGAAGAATGCAAACGAATTGATGGCAATATAATACCTTCTAATCAAGCCATGCAAAAAATATTGATAATTAAACAGGCTATTGGCGTGTGTGCTGCAATTTCTCCTTGGAATTTTCCCACAGCAATGTTAGCTCGTAAAGTTGCACCGGCAATTGCTGCTGGGTGTAGTATTATAGCAAGACCATCTAATCAAACCCCACTATCAGCATTAGCATTTGCAAAGTTAGCATTAGATGCTGGATTACCACCAGGAGTTTTTAATGTTTTACTAGGGGATAGTTCATTAATAGCTACTGAATTATGCAAATCAGATATAGTTAAAAAGATAAGCTTTACCGGTTCAACTGAAGTTGGCATTCAATTATATAAAAACTCTGCAG
>CALMTA010000292.1 GCA_937872505.1 uncultured Neisseriaceae bacterium
TTTTATTGCTCCACGAACTGAAGCAAAAATTGGAATATTAATCAGCTCTAATAAAGATTTAAACTGCTTCCATCCCAAAGATATTGTACCTGGATGGCTTGTTGTTGGTAATACTGGTGATAAAGTTACAAAATCAATGTTAAGTCGCTTGGCGTGTAAAAGTTCATTCTTATTATGACAAGACGCGGCTACAATAAATTCTTTATTTAATGGACGTACTTTATTTTTTAGTAGGCTAGCACTGGTTAGGTGAACACCATCGGCGCCTAATTCTTGTGTAAGAGAGATGTTATTATTCAGTAATATCTTTACTTTATAACTATGACACAATACTATTGTTTCTTTTGCTAAAAATTCATATTGTGTGCTAGTTAAATCTTTTGCTCTTAATTGTACAAGAGATATACCACTCTGCAAACATTTTTCTAATGTACTTAAAAAGGCACTTGTATTTTTTGGGTCTTTTCCGGTGATGAGATAATATTGTGGTAAACAAATTTTACTTTCATTTTGCATTTTTAAAACCTTTCTAGTTAATAGTATTTTAAGAGGATTAACTAAACAAAACTGTTATAATTAATATAATTCCTATCAACATAGAAACAACAACCCAAAACCACAATCTTTTATATAACTTGTTTTTAATTAAAGTTTTAGCACCAAGTTTCATTCTTATTTTCCAATCCTAAAAATAAGCATTCTTATTATGGTTTATCAAGACTTATTTTTTTGATATTATACCATTTAAACTTAAATAAACATATAAATTTTAATAATATTTAGATAATTATTATTTTTCTATGGTCCGACAAATTTATTTGGTCATTATTAACCATAATATGGTAAAATGTAATCCTTGAAGATTTAAAAGGTTTTATTCAATGAGTTTTAAAAAGATTACGATTATATTAACCAGTTTATGTTTAGTTTTTGCACAAACAGCTTTCGCTAAAAGAATGGGCGGAGGCAGAAGCTACGGTATGCAAAGAAGCATTTCTAAGCCAAATACAAATTATTATAATCCTCAACCACGTAGTTATCAATCACCACAAAATACTATAAATCAGCCACAACCTGCCAAACAAGGTATGGGTGTTGGTTCTGCAGCTTTATTAGGTGCAGCAGCTGGTGCAGCCGGTGGTTACATGCTAGGAAAAAACTCAGCACAAAATAATGTAAATGCTAGTGGAACTTTAGCTCAAACTCCCGCAGAAAACATACAACCATCAACTACTAGCTCTATCCCGTGGGGAATTATTGGTATTTTATTCGTTTTGTTAATTTTAGGATTAATGATTTTTAAAAGAAAATCAGCACCTGGATTTAATAATCCTAATACCATGAATAATAATTATGATTCAAATTTCAATATACCTAATATTAAGCGTAATTCAACCCTAAACCCAGATTCTGTAGCTAATATCCCTAATTGGGCTCGGTCATCTAAAGATGCTATTAAAGATAATTTTAAAAACCCAACTATGGAAAAATTACCTGATGGGGTTGAATTAGTATATTTCTTACGACAAGTAAAAGGAATGTTTCTACATATTCAAAGTATGAATAACGCAGAAAACATTTCTGAAGTTGAAAAATACATGACGCCAGAACTTTACCAAGAATTAAAAGAAGATATAAAAAATAATCATAACATAGCTGACTTTACTCAACTTGATTGTCAATTATTAGATTGCTCTTTAGAAAAAGATCAAATGGGTAAAGAACAATTAATTGCTTCAGTAGAGTTTTCTGGTAATGTTTCTGAAGAACCACAACAACCAGCAAAACCTTTTAATGAAATTTGGAATTTTATAAAATCTGATTTAGCTTCTGGAAAATGGTTAGTGGCTGGCATTCAACAGCAATAAACTTAACTTTTTGTTTTTAAGTTGTAAATTATGACTAAAATTAAAAATTTTCTTAAATATACACTTACTAAACCGTTGCTATTAATTACAATTATTGCAATTACATTAGCATCAACCTATATGCTTAAACCATCAGTTAATCCAATGACAGTTGTTTTAACTGATAAAAATAACAATAAAACCACTTTAAAAAATTATATTAATAATAAACCCATTATTATAAATTTCTGGGCTAGTTGGTGTGAACACTGTCAAAATGAAGTATCTATTTTTAATACTTTTTATAGCAAGCATAGCGATATTAAATTAATTACAATTCAAGTTGATGATGACTATAATCAAGCTTTTAAAAAAGCTAAATATCCGATTTTTCATGCAGCAAAATATGGTAATGCAATGATGAGTAGTTTTGGTAATTCTACTGGCGCCCTTCCTTATACTATATTCTTAGACGAGAATGGTAAAGTTAAAGAAGCTATTCTAGGTGAAGCAACCTTAGATGACCTAGAAACTTCATTAGTCAAAATAAAATAATTAATCGTTTAAATCCCCCAAATTTAGAAATATGAAAGACTAATAAGTATGGATAATACTTTATTATTAATTGATGGCTCATCATTTATTTTTAGAGCATACTATGCTATGCCCAATCTAACTGCTCCTTCTGGAGAACCAACTGGTGCTGTTTATGGCGTTATTAATATGCTCAAGCAAATGCAAAAAAAATATGCAAC
>CALMTA010000293.1 GCA_937872505.1 uncultured Neisseriaceae bacterium
ATAATTAAATTTCCTAGAAAAAAGAGCTGCAACTGTAAAAAGTTGTGGCTCTTATTTATTAATCTTTTCAATTTTTATTTTTATGGAAGAGTTAACAACAGAGATTTTTGAGAAATTGAGTATAGAAAAGTTTGATAGTTACTATACTTCAGAAGTGAAAGAAGGATACTATATTGAAACTACTGTTGTAAAGACAGTAGATGTGGTTATAGAAATTGAAGCTCCAGAAGAAGAAACTATAGTAGTAACCCATATTGGTCCAAACGGTCGTATCAAGTTTATGTTTCAAGGAGAAAATTTCACGTGTCACAATCCTATCTCCAACTATTTTGGAAAAACCGAAGACACGAGAGACAGTCAACAAGTTATTGCAATTTGCAAAGACTTAAACTATCGTATTCGCAGAGTTATTGACATAAAAAACTTAATATTTGACCGCGGAGATATGGATACAATTTTTAACGAGTATTTTATCAAAAATGGAAGTTCCAACTCTGGTTGGGTAGAACTTCCTAAACCATAAAAACTAAATTCCCAGTCTCTATTGGTTTTTTTTTTGAGGTTCGATTCCTCGTAGAGACACAAATTTTCATAAATAATTTGGTTAAACAAATTATCTCGCCCGACTTACATTATAGCAATATAGTGTGAGTTGGGTTTTTTATATATAGCCTAATAACTATATAACATATTAGCTATCAAGCTAATACTATTTTTTTCAAGAGCTTTTTAATAGAGCTTTTACTATTTTTTTTCTAAGCTTTAATGCAATATTATTATAATCCATTTATGATTTATCTATTATAATATTAATAGTATCAAATATATCTGAACAACTTATTATAAATATAATTTCATTATTTAGCAATGTTTGAGATAATATATCACCTGTATCTGTATCAATATATTCATCATTATATTTAATATACTTTTATTATATGATTTTTTAAAGACATCTATCATTATAAATTATATTTTTTAACTCTATCTCCTGCATAAAAATATAAAGGATTAATATAATAATAATCTTTAACAGGTGAAACTGCTATAATTTTATTATCAATTAAACCTGACAAAGCTGTCTTAATAGTATTAATAGAGGATATTCCTGATTCTTGCATATATAGTTTTTTATTTAAATAAATATAATCTTCTCCTACTGTTAATACATATATAAACCATAAATATAATATTTTAGATGGAGTTGGTAATGAAAATATATTTACTCTATAAGCAGGATTAGTATATATTTTGGTACATTTATCACTATCTACTTTACGCTTAAGTTTTATTTTATTTACAGCACCAGTATATATACCATTTTTTAACTCACTTTGATTTAATAAACTATATTCATTATCTATTTCATAAGTTCCTATAAGTAAAGTATCAATAATAAAAGGATTAGCTATTAATTTACTTGTTTTTGATGTTTTCATATAAAACTGTCAAATTTTTGATTTTTGATAAAACTCTGTAGCCCTTATACAGCAAGGCGTTAAAGGCATTTTTAAGAAGAAAAGTAAAACGTATATATACTATGTTTTAGTTGGTACTTAAAAAATCTTCTACAGCCCTTTATACATATAGCTTTGTGAACAATACTGAGTTATCAAATTTTTGACACTTTTGAGAATCTTTGAATCCAAAGTTATCATTAAATATATATATATTTTTAGATATTTTTGATATAATATTTAATTCTATTAATATCTTTCTCATTCTGTAGAATGAAGATTTACTGTTTTTACAAACTTCATAAACTTTGTCAAAATTTAAATCTATTGTATTATCATAATTCATATTATATAAACAATATAAGTGTAGTGTAGTAGCATTTTTATATAGTTGTTGGGTTACTTTTTGTAACTCTTCTGTAATAGGTATGTAAATAGCTGCTGAATCTTCTATGAAAATATATTCATTATTCATATTTAATAATTTATTTTTATCATATTTGTTATAATGTGTCAAAATTAGGGAATTTATATATAATAGTAAAATAAATAGATATTATATTATAATAATTATGAATTGTTCAAAAAAACAGATTAAAAATTATGAAATTCGTAAAAAAAGATAGAAAATTATTCTAAAGTAACACTTAGTCTAAATTAATTTATTATTATTCTCTTTAAATTTTTATTATTTTTCAAAAAAAGGTGATTTTTTAACCCTTTTTTCAATTTATTTTTATTCAAAATATCAATATTTACAGCCACTTTTTCCTTTATCTATATATTTAGTGCATAACTGCCCTTATTTTAAAGGGTTTGGTGTAAAATTCAATTGAATTTGAGTCCAATTAATATGTGTTCAAACTAAATATAGTGATATTTATATAATACTCATTAGAGAATATTTTACAAACAAGACTCAATAGAGATATATTAAACAATTGTTAATTTTTCATTAAACCAAACTGCACCTTGGAGGGGTGATATAATGAACGAAAAAACAACAATTTCCTCAAAATCTCTGCCTGTTAATAGAATAACAGGTATGATTCAACAAGTCATAGGAAAGTATAGAACTTTTCGTAAATATGACAATTATTATTTTAGTGTGAATCCTTATGGGCAATGGAGCCAAATATTCGTAACAAGTAAAGCTACCGATAAAAAAGGTAATGTTACAGTTACAACGATGAGTAATTTATCAATAAAAGTTAAAGAAGAGAATATTATAGCTATACCTTCCTACATTATAGATACAGTTAGCACAGCTAAAAAAGATATATCTACATACCAATTAGGTAAAACAATTTTTAGGGCTTATGATAGTCATCGTATCATTGAGAGTCGTACTCAATTTACTTACCTAAATAACTTAGGTCAAGAGAGTAAAACTAATGTATCGGCATATAGCTTAAAGATTAATAATTATAAAGTATATATTCCTTCATTCCTCAATTTGACGATTGAGCAAGTTATTATACTTAACAATTATTTAAAAGAAGAATATACAGAAGATTTGGCAAAATCTATTGTCCGAGAACTTCACAATATATATACTTATGCTCAAGATGAGCAATTAGTTACTGAAATGTATCAATATGCTGATACAGATGGAAAATATTTCCATAATATTATTTATTCTTCTAATAATGAAGAAAAAAACTATAGTATTACCAATAAATTCTACACAGTAGAAAGAAAAGGTGATGATATGGTTTATCTTATAAACATAAGCAACGGCAAATTATTGTTAGTTGCTAAACAATATAATTTATTTGATATCCTATATACTAATAACAATATCCCTAAAATAGTTAAAAACTATGTAGGTAATATTGAAGATATTTTATCTAATACAGAAGAATATATAACTGACATGTTAAATGATAATTTAGAAACAGTAATCTTTGATGATGCTGAAAATAAATTCGGAATTTATTCATATTCTGAAGGACAGTTATATTCAGATATAGAACAATATTCATTAGAAGGTCTAAGCTTTGAAGACCATTTTGCACTTTGGTCTTTAGTATTATCGGGAAATAATTCTCGTATAAATAACAAATTAGATACTTGTTATTTTGAAGATGAAGAAGAAAATATATTTGAACAATTATTAGATTCTGAAGAATACAAAGGTATTCAAGTAGAAATCGTAGATTATAAAGAAAATGAAATTGATAGACAATATATCTTATTAGAAATAGGTGATAATGATATAGCAATATTTGAAAATCTTAGAGCTGAAATTAATATTAATGGTGCTCATACTGAAGAGATTTTGATAAACGAAGATATTTTGGACACTTATATAGATATGATGAAAAATGTATAATAAAATTCAAGATAGATTGAGGGTATTAACCTCATTTACATTAACATTTTCTAATTTATTTGATGAAATAAGAAGCAGTGATATATTATCAGCAGATGATAAATTCAGTGTTTTTTTAATCAGTGAAAAAGAAAATATCTTTATATATCACAATGAGGAATCTGATGAATTTGCCATTATTTATGGAGAAGATAACTTAAAGAAATTAAGTGAAGTTAAAACAGAACAAGAAGCGCTTCAATATTTAACTATGTGTAATAATATTAAAGAAGTTAAAGAACATATATTAAATCATTTAGAATATGGTATTTCTGTTACTAAACAGATTAATTTTCTTTTAAATTAATATGGATTATGCAACATTTTATAATAATACTTTAAAAAATATATTGACTGACAATAGTTCAGTTGTTAAAATAGATACAGATGCTTATAAATTTTATAATGATATGTATCAATTAACAATATTAATAGAAAAACTTCCTAATGGAAATTTTGTCATCAGATATAATGATTTTGTTGAAATTAAAGATGATGTAGAAATGACATTAGATAATATTAATACACATATAATGTTTTCTTTATCCGCAGCGGTTGCTATGGATAACTTAAATAAAACATTAGAGGCTATTGTGCCTCCTTGTGCATCCAATTAAATATCATAAAGAGCAAGATAAAGCATTTTGCTCTTTATTTTAATTCTAAGCAACTTTATTACTAAGTTGATATAAACTATCACTTTAAGTAGAAAGTGTCTTAGAGCTAAAATAAAACACTATACATGAAAAACAATACAACATTGTTATCTAATAGCACATTATTAAATGATGCTATTAATAATATATTAAATAATAGAGTTACTTGTATTTCTGCATCAACAGGTTCAGGTAAAACTTTAGCTATACCATATAATTTATTTAAAAAATATAACTTAAGATGTTTGGTTTCTGAACCTCGTGTAGTTAATGTTTTAGGTGCTTTTAAAGGAGTAAAATCTATATATAACTACGAAGCAGGTTATGTAACCGCATTATATAAAAGAAATGAATATAGCAATTTATTATTTGCAACTGATGGTTATATATCTAATAGTTTAAATATGTTAGATAATTATGATATACTTTTCATTGATGAAGCGCATGAATTTAATAGCAATATTGAAATTTTATTTTATTTAGCTCAACAACAGTTAATTAAAAATCCTAAATTTCGAGTTGTTATTTTATCAGCTACTATCAAAGAACAGATACATAAATTTGAAACATATTTCAACGAATTTACCTTCAATTATAATCATTATGAAGGATATACATATCCAATATCCGAAGTAAACTTTAATAATTATGAACAATTAGATTTAATTAAAGTTACTAAATCATGTTTAGATAAAAATTTAGATACTATGATGTTTTTATCTTCTAAAGAATCTTTGATTCAAGTAGAAGAATTATTCAACAATATATATCCTAATCATAATTTTGAATTATTAAGATTATCAAGCGAAAGTGAAGAAGATGTAAAAGATAAATTATTTGACAAAGGTAATAAAACAAGATTATGGTTAGCAACTAATGTTGCGCAAGCAGGATTAACACCTGTTAACTTAGCTTGTGTTATTTTAACAGGATATAAATATCAAAATATTTGTGATACCAAAGGTAATTCAGGTGTGGAAAGAGTAAAAATATCATTAGATGATGCTATACAACAAAAAGGAAGATGTGGACGTATGTTTCCAGGTATTTGTATTTGGGCAGCTGATTATCCAATATCATTGTGTCCTCAACATAATATTCCAGAGATACAACGTATATCATTAGATAAAAACTATTTATCTTTTTCTGATAAAAGTATATTAATGGAAAACATAACCTTATTACATCAACCTGATTTGAAAATGATTAATCTTGCTAAAAAATCACTTATTGATTTAGACATGATTGATAATGATCAAATCACTGAATTAGGTAGGGAATGTAGTAAATTACCATTATCTCCTATTAATAGTAAAGCTATTATCTTAGCTGAAAAATATAATCTGAGCAATTTTATGATACATATCATGTCTATTTTAGACTGTAATCAGCCATTAATTAAAAAAGAACATAATAATATTGATAAAATAAAAACTATATTTGGTGAGAGTATTGCTTCTGTTAATTCAGATATATTTACTTACTTACAAATATATATGTCTGCGCAGAAAAATATAAAATATACTACATATTTAAATCAAAATACTGTTAGACTTATTTCAGACAATATTAAATTACTTGTTAAAAATTCAGGCAATTTATCATCTGATAAAATGAATAATGCTAATGATATATTTTATTTATTATGTGAAGCTTTTTATAAAAATTTATATGTTAAAATAAAAGGTACATCTTATTATAATCATTTTACGCAATCTTCTATTAATATAGATAGAAAAACAATGATAACTACTTCTGATTATGTTATCGGTTTTCCTTATAAAATATTAGATTTTGTAGTATTGACTAATATTATAAATATATCTAAAGAAGTTGTAAATGATGTGTATCACAAAGAAGTTAAAACAACGTATGATACTGATATTGATTATTATCAATACATTAAATACGAAATTAAAACTTTATGGGATATTGAAATTAGTAGAACAATAATTACTGAATATGATGATAAAGATTATAAAAAATACAGCACTATATTATATAAATTGGATAGCATTATTCATAAACAAATAGATATAGATAGATATTTATTTGAGCAATTAAATAATAAATCTCAAGGCGAATTTGGATATAATATTCCTAGCATTTCAGAGCATTTTGTCAATAATAAAATTATTTCTTTAGATGATTATCAAAATAATCCTTTTATTTATGATAGACCTTCTCAAGAAGAAATTGATGCAATAAATGCTAAATATCCTAATGAAATAAATGGTAATCCTATTACATATTATATGGGAGAATTACCTCTTATTCAAGTTGTTAATAATAATTTACCTCAAGAAAATTATAGATATTATTATAGATATACTACATATTCAACTTATAATGATTATTATAATGCTTACACAAGCTATTATCAAAGTTTATTTGATAATTATGTGCGTCAAATGTGTAATCAATTACAAGATAGTTATATAGATATAAATAAAGAAGTATTGCCTGTACTTGTAGAACAAAATGGTATATCTCAATATATATATCCTTATAAAAAATTTATTTGGGATAATATTGAGCAATGTCATTTATATTATACAAGTGATGAGCAAGATGCGCAATATAGAAATGATGAATTTAACAATAGTTTATCTAATTTATTAGCTAATATTCAGCAAAATAAATATGATAATGCTAAAACTATGGTTAAAAATCAAGTAGATAATACAATTTATAGTGAATATGAAAGAGATACTTTTAAATATAAATGTATTGAAGTTCAATCAGAAGAATTTACATTCTATATTGGTTGGACATTAGAAAAAAATAGATATAATTATATTGTTTGTGAACATTTGTTTGATGATATTGAAACTCTTAATAATAATTTTAATATTATCAAAGAACATTTTGAACAACGAGTTATAATTCAAAAAGAAAGAGATAAGTATAATGAGAGATATTCTCAAATATCTGAACTTATTGATAATTTATGGAATAAAAATAAAAGTTTAGCGAGACAAATACAAAGTGCTCGTGATAGATTAGCTAATAATATAGAAGATGGAAACTTTGATAGTTCCGAATTAGATAATTTATTAGAAGAAGCTGATAGCTATAAAATTAATAGTAATATATCATACACCAATGATAATATTCGCATCACAACTCAAAAAAAAAGAAGATGAAAAAAAAATCTTTGTTTTTCAATCATTCATTTAACAACAAGGAACAGGTAGTTTGTTGTTGTAATCTTCAAAATTATTAATATAATATATATGAAGAGTTCATTAATTAAATTTATTAAATTCTGCAATATAGTAGGTTCTCCATATCTATTAGAATTTGCAGAAAAACATAATTTACAATGACAATTAACGGTTTGTTTAAACTTTTAAGCAGCTGTAATGCTGTAATTGCTAATAAAGATAATAATGATATTACATATATTTGGATACATATTTCTAAAAAAAGCATATTGGAAGACATAGCACAAAATCAATTTTATCATTTTAATAATGGTTATTTTTTAACTAATCGTTCTAAATATAAAATTATATATAATGCTATGACTCCTATTGATTTTAAAGAAAAAAGTAGGATTATAAATGACGTACATTTTCCTGTAATGTCTGATTTTCAAGTTAAATTGTATGATACATTGTGCAATGATAGTAAAGATTTGAGATTTATAACTAATGACATAGAACAATTTTATAATATGATATATTGTAGAAAATTAAGCAATGTAGAAAATTCTTTATTAAAATATGTTAAAGATAAAGATATTGCTTCATTGCAAAGTAAAAATATTATAGATTATTTAAAAAGAATGTATGTAACTTATGCTGATAACAATGCATTATCTGATTTTATTAAGTATATTATAGAACACTTATTAGCAATTGATTCTGAATTTGTTTCAGAGTTTGATAATGCTACTTATATATATCCTAAAGAATTTCAAGAGATAGCCAATGCAAGTAGTAAAAGATATTGGAAAATTAAATTAACAGGACTTAAAAGTATAAGAATATCACATCGTAATATTTCTTTAAAAATAATAGTTTATGATGATATTACAAATACTACTCATATTGATTTATTTGACTTGTATTCATATAAGTATAATGTTTATTCAAATAATGTTGAAATAACTATAGAGAAAAATATATGAAAGTTAAAGATTTGATAGACTTAGGAGTTGTTGTTCAAACAAGGTTTTTTAAAAACAAGCCTGTTGAATTATCTACTGTATTAGATATAAATATTAGAAGCTATGTAATGCTTAATCATATATATGACCCTGACTACCGTTTTCATCTTGAAAATGGAGTTACAATACAAGTATTAAAAGGTGTAAAATTGATAGAAAATATAATTATAGAAAATGATATTCCTCATGTTTTTTTTGGATAGTATATGGTAGGCATGGATTGTCACTATTTTTATACTTATAGTTCTCTTGGACTCCATGATGGATATAATTCTTCATATTGGAAGAAAAAACGTATTAAAGATTCTTTTGATCATAATTCACCAAAAGCGGTGAAAAATAGAAAAAAAAGAAAAAGATGCAAAAAGTAATAGAAATAAATTTTTCTATTCCTAAAATAAAAAATGGTGCAATTATTAATATCTATGATTTTCAATTTTTAATAAAAGTTGATGAAAATGGTAATCATATAAAAAGTTTTTATGGTCCATTAATGATAGAACCAGATGCCGCATCTTCATTAACATATGGTCCATATATACACAATACTGTAAAATTTTTATTTGACTATATTCCAATGGTAATTGAAGCTTATAAAAGTGGTTTTAAATTACAATACTTTGAAATTCATAACAAAAGCTTTTTTGATGAAATGATGAAAAACTTTTTTAATTATAATGAATTTGATAGATTAGAAAGATTAAAAAATATAGAAAATATAATGAAAGTATATAATTGTATATACATTAATAATGTTTATTACATTAATGACAATACCATTAAAAATGAAGAATATAAAGAAGCTATAATTGCATATCTTTTAAATATAGATATTGACAATAAATATAGTGACAATAGATATGTATATGATTTACATCGTATTATAGGTAGATTTCCTAAATATGATAGTCATAGAATAAGTGAAGTTTTAAAAAAGATTATAATATATGTATTAAAAAATTGGAAAATGGACAAAATTTCAAATACGGGTGGAAACCATACTTTATTTTATCAATCTCTTGAATTATTATCTAATGTACAAAATGAAGATATTATATTGTTTTTAAAAGATATATTATTAACATATTCTGATATTTTAATTGGTGATGGTGAGGCTATAATTAAAAAACATATCAATGATAACAAATAATACAATAGATATAACTTTTACATTAATAGAAACTCGTAGAGATATTTCTACAAATACCATTACATATATTCCTCATGAATTTACATTTGAAATAATAATAGATAATAATAATAATTATGACAAACATAGCTGTTTTTTTTTAGAATTACCTTTAGCAGCTTTAGAGATAACTTATGGTAAAGAGGTGGCACATGTTGCATTATTATTATTTGAAGCTATACCAGATATAATTAATACACTAAAACAAGGAATATTAATGGAATCATTTATAGGAAATTATCAAAATTTTTATAGTCAAATGATAAGTCATTTTTTTAATCATGATGAGTATAACAGATTGGAAAAATTAAGAATGGTTGATAAGATATTACTTTTAAGACATTGTATTATAACTAAAAACTATAATTACAAAGGAGAGTCTTATATTATTCAAGATGAAGGTTATAATAATGCTGTAGCTAATTATTTACAAAGTATAGATGATATTTTTAAATATAGCTCACATATAAATATGTTATTTAAAGTTTTATCTAGCTCTATAAATTGTAAAATAAATGATTTTATGCACAAAGCATTAAATGTATTATATTTTACAAAAGAAAATAGGTATCAGACAAGAACATATCATGAATTATTTGAAAATATTTTAGAAAGACTACTTATTTGTCAATCTGATAAAGATATTGAAAATAATTTAAATTTTATATGTCAATTATTTATTAGTTCAGGCAGTCATTATATAGATACCCACAATATGCATGTAGATATAATTAAATCATGTATTTCAAAAAAATTATACAAAAACTTTATTAAAAAATTAAATTATGAATAAGATAATAAATATTGAATTAAACTATATGATAAATAGTTATCCTATAAAAACTTCACATGAATTTATTTTTAAAGTTGAAATAGATGAAAATAATAAATTTATAAAAAAGAGTTGTATTGTTTTAGATATGCCCGATGCAGCGTTAAAATTAACTTATGATTCACTTATATTAAAATCAGCTAAACTTATATTTAAAAAATTGCCTTTAATAATTTATTGTTTTAGAAATAAAATAAAATTAGATGATTTTAAAATCATAGTTAACGTAGTAAATAACTGCTTAGTTTTTAAACTTTCTAATTATAATTATACTTATACAAAAAAAGGTATAGATAAAGTTGTATCAAATATTAAACAAACTTTAAAGTTATATTATTTTATTTATATGAAAATACCTTTTACGTTACGTAAAAATGCTCCTCTTGAATATGAAGATTATACAGAAACACTTATAAATTATTTAAATAACTTAGAAGATACTTTTTTAATTTTAGATGCTGCTCAAAATATAATACCTTTTTTAAATAATTTTATATTTAAGAAAATAAACAATTTTTATATAAAATATATAATAATATCATTACAATATCATATACCAATAATGCAGCTTATAAATTTAGATCTTAAAGACTTTTTTTATAAATGTATTGATAACTTATTTACAAATCAAAATGAAGATGATATTAAAAATAATGAATTGTTATTGTTAGATTTATTTATTAAAAATATTGATGTTCTTGATGAATTTTTTATTAATAAAGTTAAAATTTATTTTAATGAAGAATCTTATGAAAAACTTTTAAAAACTTTTAACAATGAGCTTTAATATTTACATTCCAAAAAAATATGTTGAAGAAATACCTTCAACACGTGATATATACGATGATAATGGTGATTTTTTGTATACACAAGAATATACCACATTTATAGCTAAAGTTTATACTAATGGAGATAAATGTCAAGTATTTCCTACTTACAATGACAATGTGTTTTCTGCGTCTATAGGATTATCTATTAATACAGATAGAACTTTTTGTAGATATGTTAAAGTAGAATACCTTAAATGAATAAAACAGTAACTATTAGTTTTCCTATTACTTATAATGCAGAAGGAGAAGAAAGAGTAGAATTATTTAGTATTATAATAGAAATAGATAAAACTATATCTTGTAAATGTGATTGGTTTGAACGCTTGGTTGAAACAGCTTTTTTATCAACATTTGGAAGAGAAGTATATAATGAAATAACGTTTTTATTAAATATAACTCCAATTATAATTGAAAACTTTAAAAAAGGCATAAGAGCTGAAGATTTCCTATATAATAATTACAAAAAATATATGAATAAAATGACTTTAAAGTTTTTTAATAAAGCCGAGTATCTTAAAAGAGAAGAGCTTAAAAATATGGAAAAAGCTCTAATTATAAGGCAACTTGCTAATAAAAATCAAAAAATATCGGAGTGCTTTTATGGTAATAATGATCGTGCTTATGTCACTGATAAACATATACAAGATGCTTTAGTTTATTATTTAAATACAATTAAAGAAAAATTAAGTTTTGAAGACGAAATACTAGATATTTTATATTATTTAAATAATGCTAAAAATAATGAATTAAATAAAGTATTTAAAGAAATAATAAATACAGTATTGGAGGTTGGTCATTTTGGAATATATTATTGGTTACGTGATTCAATAATTAATAAATGTGTAGATTCTTTAATAATTAAACAAACTGATGAAAATATAAAAGATAATATAATATTTTTAGAAAAAATTATGTTTAAATTATTAGAACATAATGATTTGCTCTTAAAACCTTTAATTCGTCATATATTAGGAACTATTAAAAAGAAAGTTTCAAATGAATATTATGTCAATTTAGAAAAAACATATTATGAAAAAGTATATGATAGAAAAAATATAGCTAATTGGTTATGAAAAAAAGTAAACACAATGAAAAATTTTAAAAATAAAGATTTAACTACTTTTATAAGATATGGTGGATTAAATTTAAAAAAGCAAAAAGGATATGGTAAAAGTAATTATCACTCTCCCCCAACTTCAAAAGGTATATATGCTTTTCCGTTATGTGCTTTTGAATATTTTTTAATAGGTGCAATAGATAAGTATCAATCAGAAATTTTTCCTAAAGAAAAAAAACCAAATAGATATGATGAAGAACGTGAAAATAAAATTAATAAAATTGTAAGTTTGATTAGAAAATCATTTAAGAAAAAAGATGGATATGTTTGGCATCATTTAGAAGAATATTGTAAACATAAAGATATAATAGATACACATAATAGTTGGGTCAAAACTGATATGGAAACATGGAGAAAAGCCATTGTTAAAGCGTCTTTGATACAAAGGTATTATTATGATAATAAATCTGTAAATAATTCTAAATTATTTGGATATTATTCTAAAGATCATTTTGAAGTTTATTTTGATGAAAAAGTTTAATATTTTTACTAATATCATATATATTTATATAATAATTAAATTTCCAAACACAACTTTGGTAAATCAACAGAGTTGTGTTTATACATGGTAACTATAGTGTAGTGGTTTTGCACAACTGATTGTGGTTCAGTTAGCACGAGTTCGAATCTCGTTAGTTACCCTTTTATTTTATCATAGAACTTTTCATGGTTATTTGTGAATTGGTTAAAACTTATTCTTCACAAATAAATTTTGCAGACATGAAAAAGTTCAAAATCTCTATCGTTGAAATTAACTACAACGGTAAAAAAGTAAAAGGCGACAAAATTTCTAAACCTTTTAAGGTTAAAGAAACTGTCGTCATGCGGGAAGACCTTTGGGGTCAAGATGCTTTGAATTACATTGCTAATTTTTTGAAATCTACACCGAAACGTGAAGAGAGTAAAGCAATGATGAAGAAGTTTTACCCCAAAGGCAAGTTTTAGAAATTTGGAGTTAAGCACCTCATTATTAATTTAATGGGGTGCTATTATGCGACTTTAGCTCAGCTGGTTAAAGCACTTCATTTTTAATAAAGTAGACATAGGTTCGAATCCTGTAGGTCGCACATTTTTATAAATACTGCCTTAGTCAAGAGGTTAAGACGATAGATTTTCAATCTATAAGTACGGGTTCGAGTCCCGTAGGCAGTACTGTTTAGTTTAGAGGTTTGGAATCAAGGACTGTATCATTAATTTGATGTAGTCCTATTTTACACTATATTACAAAATCAGTAATAGTGTAATGATTTGTTAGTTTATGAACTAACTACCTTATAGGTCAAAATAAGGGAAATAACTGATTTGTTGGTGCAATGACGCTTAAACCAATTAAAAAATTTTTTTATGAAAAAAGTAACAATTTTAAACACATCTATTTTAACGAACTACGGGTATTTCAGATATCAACGAATCGGATTGGATTGGGCGAAAGCAATAGTCCAAGATGAGTTCGAAAGTGCCGTTGGTCATCAGAGCACTTGTGATGTATTAAGTGCATTACTTGAAATTAATGTACCTCTAAATCGGCAAATGTACAAACAAGAAGTCGGTGACACCGCTTTGGTTTTTAAATTAAACGGAAGACCCGAAGAAGGAAAAATTTTAACAGTGGAAGAGATTGAACAAATGGGCTATGAGTTTGGTCTCTTAACTCGAGTAAATCTATCAGATTTTACAACCACTGTATCATCAGATGAGTATTTTAAAGATTAAACTAATTAACCTGCATTATACTAAAATATAGTGTAGGTTAGTTTTTTATTTAATTTTTTAAAATTTTAAACCATGAACGAAGACTTATTAAAACTTACTATCATGTATCCTGTAAAAGGAGCTGATGGTAAGCGTGTATGTATTTGTGATATAAGCAAAGAGGAACAGTTGTTTTTCTTTGAAATTGAGTTGGAGCCTACAACTCCTACTATTTCCCTATTTTATGCGTTAAAAGGTGGGCATATTCCTTATATACCTAAGCCTACAGAATGTGTTAACAAAGATAATGCTAATTCAAATATGTTAAAAGAATTTGGTCTTAATGAAGACTTGAGAGATACTATATTATGTTTAGCTTATATTCCTGATACTTTTAATGAATTATTGACAGAAGATGGTATAAAAACTTTGTTAAGTCATAAATTCAAAAATCCCTTTAAAGGATTATTGGGAGATTAATTGAAGAAAAAATTATGAAAATAAAAATAATAGAAAAGCTTCGTAATCTTGAAAAAGATTCACAATTTAAATTTACAGAAGATATAAATATATTAGTAGGTAAAAATGGTAGCGGTAAATCCACATTATTAAATGCACTACGAGGTAAATTTCAAGGAATATCAGATAATAATTGGGATTTACATTCAGATGATTGTTATAAATTAAGTTTAGGTATTAAGATAGAAAATTTTCCAGAAAAAGAATTTTTTATATCTAAGCATGATGATCCAAAAGTACAATTAGACGCTTCTTCTTTTGTTGAAAAAGGTGGTTTAGAATTAAGATATAAAAGTGAAGGAGAGAAATTTTTTGATATATTTAAAGTAAATCTTGTAAAAGCTATTGAATATTCAACAACTAATAAGGAAGAAGTTTTATTTGTTGCAGATGAGATTGATAGTCATTTTGATATTGCAACTCAAATAATGTTTCTGCGTATGATTACAAATACTGCTAAAAAATATGCTGTAAAATTTATAATAGTTACACATCATGTTGGAGTTATTATAAAAATTAATTGTTTTGAGTTGGAAAATTCAAAAATTACTGTTATAAATGGACTTGATTATTATTCTAAATTTTTAAATATATAATGTTTAAAAAAACTCAAGTTATTATACTACCAACTAATCAAAAGACATCGTTATTATTAACAGAAAGAAATGAATTACATTATTCAACTAATCCTGTTAAAGATTTTTCAATTATAAATGATTATGATAGATTTCAATATCTTTATTTTTTGAGTGACGAAGAAATAGATGATGATAATTGGATTTTAATAGATGAAAGAAATAATAAAACTCAAAATAATAATAATCCAATATGGAAACTTGGGCAAGTAAATAATATAACGAATAATTGTATATTTGTAAAAGGTAGACCTTATGAAGTATTAAATCCTGATTGGTGTAAAAAGATAATAGCCTCTACTGATAAATTTTTAACTATTGCTTATACAAGATGTGATGGAGTATTTAGAACTTTTTCTGAATCTTCAAAACAATTACCTCAGCCATCACAAGATTTTATTGAACAATATGTAAAATCTTATAACAAAGGCAATATTATTACTAATGTTTTAGTTGAATATGAATTAAGTGATTTAGCTAAAGATTTTATAGAAAATCAATTTGGTGCTAATATTCAAAAACTTAAAGTAGATAAAAGATATAATACTATTACAATTAAATTAATTAAAAATAATTATAGTGAAGAAGAATTATTATCTTTTGTTACATGGTATTTAGGTATGCCGATAGATAAGGTTAAAAAACAACTTGATAAATGGAATAAAGAAAATTTACAATTATGATTATAAATAGTTTTATTTTATATGCTTAAATTTCTTTCACTAACAAAAACAAAACAAAATGAAAACAAACATTTTTTCAAAAATATTATCTTTTTTTTCCCATTGGAAAGATAATATAAAATCTAAACGGGAAGTATTTTTAGAAAATTTTATAATTGGTATAATAGGATTTATAATTGGATGGTCACTTGGAAATGTTTTAAAAAATTTATTTTAATGCTTAGTAATATATTATTTATACTTAAAAATTTAAAACATTATTTAAAATGGTTACAAATTAAATATGATTTTAAAACTATAAAATATGAAAAAGGGCTTGGTTTTTATATAGTAGAAGGTTTAGGTAGAAATCCTTATAAAATATATAGGTCTAAGAAAATAAGAATAAATAAAAACATTCATGGTTCTGATTTTGCAATATTTGATTTAGTGGACTATAATATGGCTAAAGATCCTCGGGATATGGTTAAATATAGTATATGGACTTTAATTAAATATGAGAATACAAAACCTATTAAAGAATGTTCTTTTGAAGAATACATATCAATATATGCACACACTTTGAAACAAGTAAAGATTAATTAAATATGATAACATTACATATATTAGCACAAGACATTTGGGATAATGATTATATAAATTCTGAAAAGTGTCCTATTACAAGAGCTTTGATAAGAGCAGGTAAAAAAGGTTATAGAGATATAGGAACATTAATATTTAATGATAATGGTAAAATTGTGATAACTAATGATGATAAACAGTATGCAGAATTACAAATTAAAGTACAATCTATGTATGCTTTTAAATCGCAAGATACATATGCGTTTCAATTAAAACCTATTGAACCTGCTGATTTCAGCATTG